>NZ_LARF01000077.1:0-3287 GCF_000980385.1 Ruminococcus sp. N15.MGS-57 | reverse complement strand
AGGCACAATGGCAAAGTAGAGCGCAGTCACCGAGAAGATCACAACAAATTCTATTCGTGCCATAGGTTTTATTCCTGCGACGACTTAAACGTGCAGCTAGCTGCACGTTTAAGTCGAACAAACAACCGTCCTATGCGTCCCCTCAAATGGTTTTCGCCTATCGAATTTCTTAATGATAGTGTCCAATATGATTGACAAACCAACATTTTATGAAATTCGCACTGTTACTTATATCATGATAGTATTTTATCTATGAAATAAGTTCTCTCAAAACCTGTTTCAAAAGCCTGTTTTAAAGGGGCTTTGTCTTGACAAAATCTCCTTTTAGTGATATTATTAAAAGGATAAATATTGCGACGTAAGAAAATTTTTTTGCGTCAGCTAAAAGGAGTATGTAAAATGATTGATATTAAGCTTATCCGTACAAATCCTGAGCTTGTCAAGGAAAACATCAAGAAGAAGTTTCAGGACGAAAAGCTCGTTCTTGTTGACGAGGTAGCTCAGTTTGACGAGGAATACAGAGCAGCTAAGACAAAAGCTGACGAGCTGAGAAATAAAAGAAAGGTAATGAGCAAGCAGATAGGCGGTCTTATGGCTAAGGGTCAGAAGGACGAAGCTGAGAAAGTAAAGGCTGAGGTTTCCGCTATCGGTGCTGAGCTTGACGCTATGGCTGAAAAGGAAAAAGAGCTTGAGGGCAAGATCCGTGAGAGAATGCTCGTTATCCCTAACATTATCGACCCAAGCGTTCCTATAGGCAAGGACGACAGCGAGAACGTAGAGATTGAAAGATTCGGAGAGCCTGTTGTTCCTGATTATGAGATCCCATATCACGTTGACATTATGGAAAGCTTTAACGGCATCGACCTTGACAGTGCAAGAAGAACATCAGGAAACGGCTTCTATTATCTTATGGGCGACATTGCAAGACTTCATTCTGCAATTCTTTCATATGCCAGAGATTTCATGATAGACAGAGGTTTCACATATTTCATTCCTCCTTACATGATACGTTCAGACGTTGTTACAGGTGTTATGAGCTTTTCTGAAATGGAAGGCATGATGTACAAGATAGAGGGAGAGGATCTTTATCTCATCGGTACTTCTGAGCATTCAATGATAGGCAGATTTATCGACACTATCATTCCAGAGGGTGAGCTTCCAAAGACTCTCACAAGCTATTCACCATGCTTCAGAAAAGAAGTTGGCGCACACGGCATCGAAGAGAGAGGTGTTTACAGAATACACCAGTTTGAAAAGCAGGAAATGATAGTTGTCTGCAAGCCTGAAGATAGCATGGCATGGTATGACAAGCTGTGGCAGAATTCTGTTGATTTCTTCCGTTCACTTGATATCCCTGTAAGAACACTTGAGTGCTGCTCAGGCGACCTTGCAGACCTCAAGGTAAAGAGCTGTGACGTTGAGGCATGGAGCCCAAGACAGAAGAAGTATTTTGAAGTTGGTTCATGCTCAAATCTTGGCGATGCACAGGCAAGACGTCTTGGCATAAGAATAAAGGCAGAGGACGGCACAAAGTATTTTGCTCACACTCTTAACAACACAGTTGTTGCACCTCCAAGAATGCTTATCGCATTTCTCGAGAACAATCTCAATGCTGACGGAACAGTTAATATCCCTGAGCCACTGAGAATGTACATGGGCGGCAAGGACAAGATAACAAAGTAATTTTGATATGCAAAAAGGTGAACGGTGTTGCTCGCCACGCAAAATCCGAAAAACGCAAAAATGCGGAATAACTCGGAATTAGCATAGAAAACCCACGAAAGTGGCGCAAATGCGGCGGTTTGAATATGCAAAAAGTTGACGTGCTTTGCGGATAAGAAAATTGAATGTCAAAAAAATAAGGTCTTAAAATGCAATTTTAAAAGCATTTTAAGACCTTTAAATTTTACCTTTTTAGAACGTTTTAGAACTGTTTTCAAATTTTAAAATTGTCACAAAACAGCGTATTTACGCATTTTAAAGCTATAACGTTTATAAAATAGTTTGAATGTTCAATTGAAAAATCTCATTGAAAAATTTCCATATTTTATACGGGAATATAGGAACTAAAAATTCGATTAATGGGAACTAGTTCCCATTAACTTATCAATGTCCCACTGTGCGGCTCGAACAATCACTACAGTCGGAAGATCAAGCACAAGTTGCTTAGTTTCATATTTTTATATCATACAGTTCCAATAACCTTTCCCCGGCAATAGATACTATCATAATCATGCAGCGGAATATCATCATAATCCGGGTTAAGGGAAATCAAGCGATCTCCGCCGAACTTCTTTATAAATCCTTCCCCGTTAAGTATAAAAATGCCTATCTCGCCGATCTCAACAGATGGCTGCGAGGCTATCAGAACTACGTCTCCGTCGTGGAATACAGGCTCCATGCTGTTGCCAGACACTCTTAGAGCAAAATTAGCCTCAAGAGTGAGCTGCGTTTTCTTAACCTCCAACATACCTTTTTCGCAGCCATCCAGATCAACGCCAGTTCCGGCACTGACAGGCAACGAATAGTACTCTATGAAAACACTGTTTTCAAGCTCTTTTAATGGTATTTTTGACTGCTCAAAAAGGACCTTGGCACGTTCGAGGACTTGACCCTTTTTCATTAAATCTAATTCCTTATAATATGTAAGTAACTCTTGCTCATCATCGGTCAACTGTTCCGCTGGTGAGCTTTTTTCTTTGCCGTAAACAAGGTAATCTATTGAAACATCAAAAAATTCAGCAATTTCAATTAGATATTTTCTATATGATTTGCTTTTCCCAGACTTCCATTCTGAAAAAGCAACATTATTTAATTTCAGGTAATTAGTCAATTCTTTTTGCTCTCGATTGCCTAAAAGCATAGTTATTCTATCCAAAATATCCAAAATTCAATCATCTCCTTTGTTACTTATCACGAAATTAGCGTTTTTCTAATTTCGAGTTAGAATTTCACTTGACAATTAGAAAAAAATCTAGTTATAATTTACTATAGGGTAACCTCTAGGGCATAGTTACCCCATGATAAATTAAGTTTAACACAAAAAGCGTTAAACGTCAATCGAAAAAGGAGGAATTTTAATGAATAAGTATAAGATTAAGGAAACCGATGTGAATATGTATGAGTACAGAGGCTATACGATATCAGGTAACGATAGGATAGGCTATGTTTGCATATCACCTTACGGGGCTTTCTCGCCAAAGGCTTATAATACAATCGAGGATGCTAAGGCAGCAATAGATGATGATCTTGATTGCATAGCTGAAAAATACGGCGAGCAGCAAACA
>NZ_LARF01000008.1:0-71213 GCF_000980385.1 Ruminococcus sp. N15.MGS-57 | reverse complement strand
TTTTCAAGAATGTCTTGGTCAATCGTTGTTGTAAATTTTACTTTTGACATTAAAATCACTCCTTTGCTTTAGTATATCACATTTTCGCAAATACGTCAATACGTATATTTTACACAAATTATTATACGTATATTCGTGTAATTTGCCTATTGTAATATACGTATATACGTGTTATAATGGCATTGATAAAACAAATAGAGAAACGAGGTAAATAAAAATGAGAGAAGTTGCATTAGTTGTTGATGAGTATGGTAATGAAATATTCTTCGGCGAAACTATTGGAGAGTGCAGAAGATATTGTGATGAACATCATATTACTGGTGAAAATGGTGAATATATTGCTGTTGGAGATTTTGATGATGAAACTGCATCTTTTGAAATGTTTGACTATGAAAGTTTACCTCTTACACCGATTTTATAGATATTATCTATGTGAAATCTATCATGCGAACGGCTGGGGGTGAATTGCGGATTGTTGGAATTGTTGGAATGTTGGAAACAACAGCTTACAGGTTTTCAACATTTCAATGATTTCAATGATTCGCAAGAGGGGAACGCCGTTCAAGATTCCCCCTCTTTACCTATGGTTATGACGAAAGGACGATTGAAAATGAAAACTTCGAATCAGCTTGCAAAGTATCGTGAAAGCCTTGTGAAATATGCTCTTAAGTACGGAGTTACAAAAACCGCTATCAAGTACAATACAAATAGACAATATGTCTATCGTTGGAAAAACCGCTATAACGGCACTACAAAGAGCCTGCTTAATCGTTCTCACCGCCCTAACTCTTTTCCTACTGCTCATACAGAAAGTGAAATAAAACTCATTAAGAGTTATCACCGCAGAAACAAGCACACAGGGCTTGTAATGCTCTATGTTAAGCTTGTACAAGCAGGCTACAATCGTTCTATCACAAGCCTTTACAGACAGCTCAGAAAGCTTAACGCTATTACTGTAAAGCTACCAAATCCGAAGATAAAGCCAAAGAAATACGAAACAATGTTTTATTGCGGTCAGCGTGTTCAAATTGATGTTAAAGTTGTTCCGACTTCTTGCATTATCGGTATTGAAAAATATTATCAGTACACCGCAATAGACGAGTACAGCCGTAAACGCTTTCTAATGGCGTTCAAAGAGCAAAGCACATATAGTACATATCAATTTGTTAATGCCTTGCAAAACGCTTGGAAATTCAAAATAGAGTGCATACAGACCGACAACGGCTCAGAGTTTACAAACCGATTTACTACAAATAAGGATAAGCCCTCGTTGCTTGATCTTTGGTGTGAGCAACATAACTGTATACATAAGCTTATTAAGCCAATGACACCACGTCATAATGGCAAGGTTGAACGCTCTCACCGCAAGGATAACGAATACTTTTACGCAACACACAAATTCTATGATTTTGAGGACTTCAAGCGACAGCTTAAACGTTGGAACTATCAGTATAATAATATTCCAACTCGTTCTTTAGATTGGAAAACTCCACAAAGTGTATATAATGACTATATTAATTTTGGTGAAGTATACGAATTTAAATATAATAAATAAAAAAATGTGTAACACATCATTGACAAACCAACATTTGGGAGCGAAGAGCCAAACAGATTGCTTTGCAAAACAAAAAGGGGCAGAAAACTCCGCCCCCATAGATCACATATTATCCCTGAGCTTCGCCCTGACCCTCTGTATCATTTTCTTCCTTGCAGTGGGGTTCTTCAAGTCCTCTTGGGAAAAATTCTACTGTCGGGAATGCTATCTTTTCAAACATCTCGCATGGGCTGTCACTGTTTGTGGAACACTCCTTGCCAGGTACGCAGTAATCATATACAGGCACCATTATAGGCACAGGTCTTGACAACTGAATGATAGCGAAAAGTCCGATAGTGATAAGAACGTTCTTTTCCTCGCTTGGTGCAGGCTCTGCGACAAGCTTTGCGTCAAGACACATTGGCGCTGCTACGCTCACAGAAGCGCAAGGCATTGCCGCTGTGCAGCAACAGCATGAGCAGCCGCTTGTAGGCGAGGTGGTGACGATCTGATCGGCTTCGCAGGTCGAAAATCTCTGTGTGCCGCCGTCGCTGCCGAAAAGAATAACTTTTTTTGTGAATGATGAGGTACCGTAAACTACTGTTGGAGCTGCGCCTGCCGCTTCATATGCTTCTATCTGCGCCCTGAATGTGTAAGTAACGTCAACTGCGTAAAAGCCGTGGTTGAATGCCACCGGAGATATTGCAAAGCTTACGTCTGTCACGTCGATACAAGTGCTTTTGATATACGCCGCAGCGTTTATCACGGTCTGGTCTGCCTGGCTGAATGTAAACGCAAGATCCTCCAGACAATCCTGTGACGAGCATGAATCAAACACACGCATTGCCTCGATACACATTGCTTCCTTGAAAGGTTTGCCGTTAAAATCGCTCATAGTAAGTCCTCCTATAAATCAAATCATGGAAGTTTTTTTACTTCGCTATATTCTATTCGGCAAAAGGCTTTTGTGTGCTTAAATTTCTGAAAATCCTCTCATAAAGCAAAAAAAGCCCTGCGCATGAACGCAGAGCCTTTGGATACATATAATCAGGTGTTCTTGTCTACCTGATGAAATTTCTTCAGATTGCCTATTTTTTCGTTTCTCTCGTCAAGGACCTTTTCCACGTCAGACCACTCAAGTCCCTGATTTGCCGCAAGCACCATAACGTGATAGAGAAGGTCGTTTATTTCGTTTTTCAGCTCGTCATTGTCACCGTTTTTAGCAGCGATAACTGTTTCTGTAGCCTCTTCGCCCACCTTTTTGCAAATCTTGTCTACGCCCTTGTCAAAAAGATAAGCTGTGTAGCTGTTCTCCTGCGCCTTGCCTGCCTCATAGTCAGCTTTACGCTGTTTTATTACCTCGAAAATTTCCTGATAAACTGTCATTTTATTCTTCCTCCGTATTATATATCTCATTGAAAAAGCAGCTATATGAGCCTGTATGGCAGGCTGCACCTGTCTGCTTTACGTTAATAAGCAGGGTATCGTTATCGCAGTCCGCATAGATAGAAACTACCTTTTGCAGATGACCGCTGGTCGCACCCTTGTTCCAATATTCCTTTCTTGATCTGCTCCAATACCATGTATAGCCTGTTTCAAGTGTTTTTTTCAGGCTCTCCTTATTCATATAAGCAAGCATGAGCACCGTTTTTGTATCCACATCAAATGCGATAGCAGGGGTAAGCTCGCTTTTTACAAAGTATTTGTCCAGATCGTTTATATCAACTTTTATTGGGTTCATTATTTGTCCTTTCTGTTGCCGTCTTGGTCGAAATTATCTTTGAGTGCTCGTTCTGTTGGTACTATCGTCCAGCACAAAACTACCACCTGTATCACTTCAGCTATGCACATTATCACAGTCGCATTGCCGCTGCTTATAAAGAAATATGGAACACAGACCAATGCCGAAATTATCGTCATGACCGCTCCGACCTTTACCCACAGACGTCCGCAATAATTGTGGGCAAAATCCCACGTTTCCTGACTTTTCATTGACATAGCAGTGCGATAGCCCACCAAGCAGTTGATATCTTTCGGTGTATGCTTATACATCAGATAGCCGCACAATATCATAAGCACTGGTATAAACAAAGTAAATACGATATTGAAAACGATCATTATGCTCACCTCACGATAATTCCCTTGCTCCTGCAATCGTCCTTTACCTGCTGTACTGTCAGCTCTTTGAAATGGAAAAGACTTGCCGCAAGAGCCGCTGAGCAATCAGTTTCAAGGAAAGCGTCAGCAAAGTCTGAAAGCTTTCCTGCTCCGCCGCTGGCGATAACAGGTATCTTTACAGCACTGCACACAGCTTTCAGCATAGGCAGGTCAAAGCCGCCCCTTACACCATCTGTGTCGATAGAGTTCAGGCATATCTCACCTGCACCGAGCTGTTCGCACTTTTTAACCCATTCGATAAGATCCATTCGCATATCCACTCTGCCGCCGTTGATGTAGACCGTCCACTTGTTATCGCCGACCTTCTTTGTGTCAACACCAACGCAGATGCACTGACAGCCGAAAATATCCGCTCCGTCCTTTATAAGCTGAGGATTCTGCACCGCCTGAGAGTTCACAGACACCTTGTCTGCGCCTGCACGGAGAGTATCTCTTATATCGTCAACAGTTTTGATACCGCCTCCAACAGTGAGCGGTACAAATACCTTTTTTGCTGTTTCACGAACAACGTCCAGCATAACTCCTCTGCCCTCGTGGGAGGCTGTTATGTCATAGAAAACTATCTCGTCTGCACCCTGCAAATTATATTCATATGCACACTCCACAGGGTCTCCGACTTCTTTTATGCCCTCGAAATTTACTCCCTTTACTACCTTTCCGTCACGCACATCAAGGCATGGTATAATTCTTTTTGCAAGCATATTATTTTACCTCCTGTGACATTTTCGCAAAGTTTTCAAGTATTTTAAGACCGGTCTTTCCGCTCTTCTCAGGGTGAAACTGACAGCCGAAGATATATCTTCCGTCCGATACCACCGCAGGGACTTTTGAGCCGTATTCGCAGTAGGCATACAGATTTTTATTATCGCAGAAAGCCTTGTATGAGTGTACGAAATAAACATACTCATCGTCGCCCAGACCGTCAAAAAGAGGACAATCGTGGTTATACACAAGCTTGTTCCAGCCCATGTGCGGGATAACGAGGTCAGGCTCGTTTATCTTGTCAACATAGCCGCCGATAAGACCAAGACCCTTGCACTCCTCGAACTCATAGCTTTTCTCGAAAAGCAACTGCATTCCAAGGCATATGCCAAGGAAAGGCTTTATTTTAGCCTGCTCCTTGATAGTGTCGATAAGACCGCTGAGACCGAGCATATTCATCGCCCATGGGAACGCTCCCACTCCCGGGAGTATAATTGCGTCGGCTTTTTCGATATCTTCTTTTTTGTCTGTGAGCTTGTTCTCAAAACCAAGATAGTCCAGAGCGTTTTTTACAGAGAATATATTGCCTGCACCGTAGTCGATTATTGCTATCATTTAAAGCACTCCTTTGGTGGATAAAACTCCTGTTCCTGTTATTTTTACAGCGTCCTTCAAAGCGTGAGCCACTGCTTTGTACATTGCTTCTGCAATATGGTGGTCGTTCTTGCCGTACTCCTCACGGATATGCAGTGTTATACCTGAATTGAAAGCAAAGGCTCTGAAAAATTCTTCTGTCAGGCAGGTGTCATACTGACCTATCCTGTCGTCATGGAACTCAGCATTGAACGCAAGGAAAGGTCTGCCGCTTATATCCAGTGAGCAAAATGCCAGCGCTTCGTCCATTGGCACGAAAGCCGAGCCATATCTTGCAATGCCTGCTTTGTCGCCGAGAGCCTCTGCAAATGCTTTGCCAAGGCATATGCCAACGTCCTCAACTGTATGGTGTCCGTCAACATAAAGGTCGCCTGTGCACTCAACGTCCATGTCTATTCCGCTGTGAACGCCAAGGGCTGTGAGCATATGGTCAAAAAAGCCTATGCCTGTGTTTACACTTACCTTGCCCTCACCGTCAAGCTTCACGAACACCTCTATATCAGTTTCCTTAGTTTTTCTTTTTATCTCCGCTGTACGCATTTTCATCACCTTTACCGCTTAAAATCTTACCTTTATTGCATTTGCGTGAGCCGTCAGACCCTCTTTTTCTGCAATAAGAACGATATCGTCCTTTGCTTCTCTGAGAGCGTCCTCTGTGTAATATGTAAAGCTTGAACGCTTTTCAAAGCTGTTTACTGAGAGTGGCGAGAAGAATCTAGCTGTGCCGCTTGTTGGAAGAACGTGGTTAGGACCTGCATAGTAGTCGCCAAGCGGCTCTGAAGCATACTGACCAAGGAATATTGAACCTGCGTTGTCAAGTCTGCCAAGATACTCCATAGGGTTCTCGAAAAGCACTTCAAGATGCTCAGGAGCAAATCTGTTTGCAAGGTCGCAAGCTTCGTCCTTTGTATTGCAGATAAGGATAGCACCGTAATTTTCAAGAGAGCTTTCGATTATCTCTTTTCTTGAAAGGGTCTGCACCTGTCTGTTTATCTCTTCGATAGTTCTGTCTGCAATGCTCTCGCTTGTTGTAACAAGGATAGCGGAAGCAAGCTTGTCATGCTCAGCCTGTGACATAAGGTCTGCGGCAATGAACTTAGGGTTAGCCTTTTCGTCCGCAATAACAAGTATCTCGCTCGGACCTGCCACCATGTCGATATCAACAACACCATAAAGAAGCTTCTTTGCTGTTGCAACATAGATGTTTCCAGGGCCTACTATCTTATCAACCTTTGGTATCTCCTCTGTGCCGTAGGCAAGGGCAGCGATAGCCTGTGCGCCGCCGCTCATGAACACTCTGTCAACTCCGCAGAGAGCTGCTGCCACAAGAATATCCTTATTTGGTGTGCCGTCTTTGAGCGGTGGAGTCACCATGATTATCTCCTTAACGCCTGCTATCTTTGCAGGAACTGCATTCATAAGCACGCTTGACGGATAAGCTGCTGTGCCGCCCGGAACATAAAGACCAACTCTGTTAAGTCCTCTTACCTTCTGACCGAGAATACAACCATTATCCTTAGCGTTTATAAAGCTCTGTGACTTCTGTCTTTGGTGAAAATCTGTGATGTTCGCAACTGCGTTGAGCATTGCGTCAACAAAGTCCTGATCGGCTTCAGTGAGAGCGTCATTTATAACATCTCTTGGAACTTCATAATACTCTGGGAGCTTGCCGTCAAACTTTTCTGTATAAGCCTTTACAGCGTTGTCGCCGCCCTCTCTGACAGTTTCGATTATTTCATTAACAACGGCTGTGACCTTCTTATTGGTTTCGCCGCTTCTCTTTTCAAGCTGCTTGAAAAACTCTACCTCGTCTTTGCCGTTGACAAAAATCTTCTTTATTTCAGCCATTTCAATACTGTCCTTTCCGTTTATATAAACTACTTGTCGATATTTTCTTCAACAAGCTTTACAAAATTCTCGATCTCCTGCTGGCGCATTTTCATGCTTACCATATTTACGATAAGCCTTGCAGAGATAGGGCAAACGTCCTCGATGACTTCAAGACCGTTTTCTTTAAGTGTCGTGCCTGTTTCAACGATATCAACGATACCGTCTGCAAGCTCAAGGAGCGGCGCAAGCTCAACTGAGCCTTCTATCTTGATGATGTCAACGTCCATTCCCTTTGCTTCAAAAAATCTTCTTGTGATGTTAGGGTATTTTGTTGCAACTGTCTTGACATCAAATCCACCGTAGAACTTTGAGCCTTTCTTTGTGGCAAGTGCAAATTTACATCTGCCGAAGCCGATATCAACAAGCTCAAAGAACTTGCCCTGCATTTCCATAATAGTGTCCTTGCCAACAACGCCCATATCACACACGCCATGCTCAACGTATGTGATAACGTCGTTCGCCTTTGCAAGAACGACTTCAAGGTTTCCGTCAGGTACAGGAAGAATAAGCTTTCTTCCCTTTTCTCTTATTGCGGTACAGTCATAGCCTATCTTCTCTAAAAGACCGACTGTATCCTTTTCAAGTCTGCCCTTTGTAAGAGCTATCCTAAGGGGTCTGTTCATTTTAACTTATCCTCCAAACTTATATATCAAGCTCTGTTATCTCGCTGCCAACGACCACAAGCTTCTTTATTCCCTTTGACTTTGCGTAAGCCTTTGTTTCGTCTATGGTATTGAACAAAGAGTTCTCCACTGTCAGACCCTCTCTTACAAGCGTCTGAGCATATTCCATGGCTTCCACCACGTAGCCCTTTTCACCAAACACAACTGCGTCAGGAGTTCTGAGTTTTGGTGCTCCGCCTAGCTTTTCGATATGTCTTGCAACAGAGTCAACGCTTATGCCGAAGCCCACCGCCGGGCAATCGTTACCGAACTCTGCTAGAAGTCTGTCATATCTTCCGCCTTTAAGCACCGACTGACCGACCTCTGAAAGATAGCCCTTGAACACAATGCCTGTGTAGTAATCCGCATGACTCACGATGCCAAGGTCAACAGATATCTTGCCCTCATAACCAAGGCTTGAAAGTCTGGTGTAGACCTCTTTAAGGTTATAAAGTATACCTGTTATCTTATCGTCAGTATAAATATCAGCAGCCTTGTCGAACACCTCAACACCGCCGAAAAGTCTTGGGAGCTGTCTGAGCGCGTTTGTGACCTGATTGTCGCCCACTTCGTCAAGGATATCGTTAAGTGCAGGATAGTTCTTTGCAGATATAAGAAGTCTTATCTCCTCTCTTACTGCATCGTCAACGTCAAGCTGAGCCACAAGCTCCTTGAAATATCCGATATGACCTATCTCAAGTCTGAAGTTCTCCTTATCAAAGCTTGAAAGGGCTTCAACAGCAGTGCATAGCACCTCGTAATCTGCTCTCTTGGAATTTTCTCCGCCAATAAGCTCGATACCTGCCTGAACTACCTCGTCTGAACGTCCTTTGAGCAGGGAGTTATTTTCAAAAATGCTCTGATTGTAGTATAGTCTAAGGGGAAGCTTTGCTCCCTTTAGTCTTGTGGAAGCAAGTCTTGCTATGGGTATCGTGGAATCAGGACGCATAACGATAAGTCTGCCCTTTGAATCTGTAAGCTTATAAAGGTTCTCCTGCTGGAAGTTTCTCGAGCTTCCCATAAACAGATCGTAAAACTCTATTCCCGGTGTTACCACCTCGCTGTAGCCAAAGCCCTCAAACAGCTTTGACAGCCTGTCCTCCACCATTCTTCGTGCCAGACAGCCCTCAAACAGCAGATCTCTCGTACCCTCAGGGGTTATAAGATCATATCTTTTCATACACTTTCCCTTCCTGTATATAAATTATAGATTGTACTTTTTATGTTGACGCTTGAATAAATATCCGCATAAACACACATTTAAGTGAATTGTAGGGGACGGCGTCCTCGACGTCCCGCTTTCTATGTTGTTATGTAACGCCTTTGCTTACTTTATCGTAGTAAAGTAATAGCATAGTATCAACACAAATAATTTTATCACACCCGCCCCTGTTTGTCAATAGTGTTACAAGGGCAAAGTATGAAATTGTGCATAGTAACTATCAGAACAACGATATCTGGTTAGATTTAGGCATATCGCCGAAAGCTCCGTTTTTCTCCAGAGTTTCGATAACAGATTTGGACACTCCGCTCTGCTGTTGGAACTCCTCGATAGAGATAAACTCGCCGTTCTGCGCCTTTTCGTAAATGCTTATCGCCGCAGACTCGCCCACTCCGTTAAGTGAACAGAACGGAAGCCTTATCTTGCCGTCCTCTATCTGATAGATAGTTGCGTGAGATTTTTTGATGTTTACAGGCAAAAAGTCATATCCACGGCTGAGCATTTCATTCACAAGCATGAGAATTTCAAGCACACCGCTGTCCTTGCCAGACACCTCGTCTTTTGGTTTATTCTTTATTTCTTCTATCTTGCTTCTGACGATATATTTTCCCTTGAGAGCGATCTCTGCATCAAAATCCTCGCCCTTGACCGTAAAATAAGTTGCATAGAACGCAAGCGGCTCATGCACCTTGAACCAACAAAGTCTTATAGCTGCCGTAACATAAGCCGCCGCATGGGCTTTCGGGAACATGTATTTTATCTTCAAACAACTGTCGATATACCACTCCGGAACGTCATGCTGACGCATATTCTCTTTCATTTCCTCTGTAAGCAGCTTCGGAGCTTTACCCTTACGGGTTATCTCCATTATCTTAAATGACAGCTTTGGCTCAACGCCATGATAAAGCAGATATGTCATGATACTGTCACGAGTACCGATAACATTTGAGATATCGCAGGTTCCGTTTTTGATAAGCTCCTGTGCGTTGCCGAGCCATACGTCAGTGCCGTGCGAAAGTCCTGATATCTGCAAAAGGTCAGAGAAGTTTTTCGGCTGACAGTCAAGAAGCATTTGTCTTACGAACGGCGTACCCATTTCAGGTATACCGAGTGTTCCCGTCTGACACATTATATCCTCCTCCGTCACTCCAAGTGACTCAGGGGAAGTGAACAGCGAATAGACCGCAGGGTCAGACATGGGGCAATCGAGGATATCTCGTCCTGTGAACATTTCCAGATACTTATACATTGTCGGGTTATCGTGACCAAGTTCGTCCAACTTCAAGATAGTATCGTGGAGAGAATGGAAGTCGAAGTGGGTAGTGACCATGTCAGAGTCCACTTTTTCCGCAGGGTGCTGAACAGGTGTGAAGTCATAGACCTCATAGTCGCTAGGGATAACGACCATTCCACCCGGGTGCTGAGAGGTCGTTCTCTTTATGCCGCAGCAGCCGAGCTTAAGTCTTTCTATCTCAGCCTTTGGCACTGTTTTTCCACGCTCGTCAAGATATTTCATAACATATCCGAAAGCGGTCTTTTCCTGGATCATGCCAATAGTACCGGCTTTGAACACATGGTCCTCACCAAAAAGAACTTCCGTATATTTATGTGCCTTTGCCTGATAGTCTCCTGAGAAGTTAAGGTCGATATCAGGGGCTTTATCGCCGTCAAAGCCAAGGAACGTTTCAAATGGTATATCGTGTCCGTCACGGTGCATATTCTCTCCGCACACAGGACAGTTTTTCGGTGGCAGGTCAAAGCCTGAGCCTACCGAGCCGTCTGTAATGAACTCGCTGTGGTGGCAGTTAAGACAGACATAGTGTGGCACAAGAGGATTTACCTCAGAGATACCTGACATGGAGGCAACGAAGGACGAGCCTACCGAGCCTCTTGAACCTACCTGATAGCCATTCTCGTTAGAGTTGGCAACAAGTTTCTGAGATATCATGTAAAGCACTGCAAATCCGTGCTTGATAATAGAGTCAAGCTCTCTTTTAAGTCTTTTGAAAACAAGGTCTGGAATGTGTCCCTCAAAATATTTTGATACGTCAACGTCCTCGCCCTCAGGAACTTCTATAGTTTCAGGGTCGCAGTCACCGTAAATGGAACAGCATTTCTTCCAGCATATATACTGAAGCTGATAAACCGAGCCTTCGATAAAAGGCGTATAAGTACCGTTTGGGAAAGCTTTCAGATCAGGGTCTACCATATCAGCCACGTTGTTTGTATTCGTTACAACGACCTCAAACGCCTTTTCCTCGCCAAGATAGCTCAGCTCGTCAAGCATTTGGTTTGTGGTCTTAAGGTACAAAGGAGGCTGAGTATCGGCGTCAGGAAAGCCCATTGAAGCCTGTATCACCGACCTGAACTGTGCGTCGGTCTTGTCCATAAAATGCACGTCGCCTGTTGCGCAGACCGGTATGCCCAAGTCCTCCCCAAGTTTTACAATAAAGCGGTTTATATCCTTTATATCCTCCGCTGTGTGTATCCTGTCATAGGGAGGCTTTTCGGTGGTGAGCATAAATTTGTTGTTTCCGTCAGGCTGGATCTCCAGATAGTCATAAAAGCTTGCTATCTGCTTGATCTCCTCATAATTTCTTCCCTCGAGATAAGCCTGAATGACCTCGCCACGCTCGCAGGCGCTACCGAGGATAAGGCCCTCACGGTGTCTTACAAGCTCAGATTTTGGTATTCTCGGACGTCTTTTGAAATATTTAAGGTTCGAGTCTGATATAAGCCTATACAGATTTTTCAGACCAGTGTTATTTCTTACGATAATAATTTGGTGATAAGTCGGCTTTGCAAGCACCTGATTTTCATTTGCAAGCAAGCTGTTTATCATATCCACTGTTATAAGAAGCAGAGGATACTGCTCCATGAGCATTTTCGACAGACTTATGAATATCCCTGCAAGCACCTCTGCGTCATCACAGCCACGGTGGTGCTGAAAATCCCCCAGTCCGAAATGCTCCGCCACATAGTTGAGTTTATGCTTTTCAAGCTCCGGAAGCATTATCTGCGACATTGGCACAGTGTCTATAGAAGAATATTTTATCTCGATGCCCTGTCTTTTTGCGCAGGCGGATATAAAGCCCGTATCGAACTGAGAATTGTGCGCCACAAGAACAGGGTCGTCGCCGATAAACTCCTTGAATTTAAGGAGAGCTTCCCTTTCGCTTGCACCGTCCTTTACCATATCGTCAGTGATGTGGGTGAGGTTTGAGATAAACTCAGGGATAGGTCTTTCAGGGTTCACGAAAATATCGAGCTTGTCCACAACTTCAAGATCTCTCAGCTTGACAGCGCCTATCTCGATGATCCTATCTTCATTAGGATTTGTACCCGTAGTTTCAAGGTCAAAGCAGATTATCTCGTCTGTAAGCTCACGCTTGTCCGTTCCACGGAATATCTTTTCGTCATTATTGACCTCGTATGACTCTATGCCGTAAAGCACCTTGAAGTCACCGCCACCCTTGCGTATGCCGATACAGGTATTTCCGGCGTCAGGATAGCCCTGAACGACACCGTGGTCTGTTATGGCAAGTGCTTTGTGTCCCCATGAATAGGCTCTTTCCACAAGCTTGCCCGCAGGAGTGAGAGCGTCCATCATAGACATATTGGTATGGCAATGAAGCTCCACACGCTTATGCTCACAGGTATCCTTTTCCTTTTCACGCTTTACGACCATAATGCTGTCAGGCTTGATATTTATAGAATGGTCGAAATCGTCCTCCTCTATCTCACCTGCCACAAGTATGGTCTTGCCTGCCTTAAGGTGTTCCAGCATTGCCTCAAGCACTGCCCTTTTCAAGCCTTTCATGTTTCTGAAATTCTTGTTTGAGCCTATGAACTTTATAGAGTTTGAGGAAGTATAGTCGGTAAAATTCAGGTGTGCTATAAGCATACCCGACTTTGTTTCCTTTGTTTCCACAGGTCCGAAAATATCGCCCCAGACCACCACACGTCCACGGTAATCCGCAGGGATATCTTTCATCTGCATCACCTGCTCGTTTCCTGATATTGGCGCGCCCATAAGCACAAGAGCGTCATCGCACAGAAGCGAGAACCTTGTGAAGTCCACATTTGCAGTTCGGAAATCCACAGAAGCACCGCTTGCAGTATTAGTGGTAACAGCCGCCTTTTTCTCAGGCTGTGCAGGGTCTATTTTCGGCACAGGGAGGGAATTCAAAAACTCCTCCTGCTCACGCTGATGCTCTTCCATATCGGTTTCAAGCACACCTGTGAGCCTTATATCCGCCCTTACGGAAAAAAGCTCCATGGTGAGCGCAGGAAAAGCCGTTTCTATGCCCGCCTTTTTCAGCAACGCTTCGCCTCCGTGTTTTATATCCACGGTGAAAATGCCGTTTTCATAAACAGCCTCAGCGTTGTCAAAAAAGCCGTTCACAAGAGGAAATCTGCTTTTAAGAAACTTGCAAAGCTCAGGAAAATACTCCGCACAAAGCATATCAGGGGTATATTTGAGCTGCAAAATAAACTTTCCTGCTCCGAGAGCCGCCCTCATTTTCATTTCAAATTCCACTGTGCTGTCAAAAGGCACCAGCTTGTCAAAAGCCGCCTGACAGGTAAAAGTGCCGTTTTCTTCGTTATAGCCCAGCCTTAATATCCTGCCCTTTTCTATCACAGAGGGTATAAGCTCCTTATAGTTCTCAAAGAAGCTTTCAATGGTGTATGTATTCATTTATGGTATATCCTTTTAAAGTTTTTCTATTTCCGCCAGAAGCGCAGGCAAAGCCTCCTCCTCTGATACCTTTCTGAGCTTTTCACCGTGGCTGAATATCACCGCACAGCCGTCACCGCCTGCAATGCCGATATCAGCGTTGCCCGACTCGCCTATGCCGTTCACAACACAGCCCATAACGGCTATCTTGATATCCTTGTCTATATCCTTGGTGGCCTCCTCAACTTTTTTTGCAAGACCTATAAGGTCTATCCTAGTTCTTCCGCAGGTAGGGCAGGAAACTATCCTTACTCCGCCACTCTTGCCGATAGCCTTTAAAATATCCTTTGCGGCGTATATCTCTTTTACAGGCTCGTCGGTAAGTGAAACTCTTATAGTTTCGCCTATGCCGTCGCACAGAAGCGAACCTATACCGATAGATGATTTTATAAGACCCATTCTCTCGGTGCCAGCCTCAGTTACTCCAAGGTGCAGAGGATAATTACAGGTCTGTGCACACAGTCTGTATGCCTTTATCATAGTCGGCACGTCTGATGACTTTATAGAAATAACGATATCCTCAAAGTCGCACTGCTCCAAAATTCTCACATGACCCATTGCGCTTTCCACAAGAGCCTCCGCAGTTGGCGAACCGTATTTCGCAAGCAACTCCTTTTCCAGAGAGCCGCCATTCACACCTATCCTGATAGGGATATTTCTTTCACGACAGGCTTTAACCACCGCTTTTACCCTATCCATAGAGCCGATATTTCCGGGGTTAATCCTTATCTTGTCGATACCAGCTTCCGCCGCCGCAATGGCAAGGCGATAGTCAAAGTGGATATCCGCCACAAGAGGGATAGAGATCTTCTCTTTGATAGCAGGGATAAGCTTAACTGCTTCCATGTTTGGTATAGCCGCTCTTACTATTTCACAGCCAGCCTTTTCAAGCTCCACAGCCTGCTTAACAGAGCCTTCTATGTCCGTAGATGGCACATTGAGCATGGATTGAATATATATCTTTTTGCCGTCAAGGACAAGTCCTCCCACCTTGACAGGTCTTACGTTTCTCTTATTTTCACCTGACATAAACAGTTCCTCCTTTAAACAAGCTTGATGATATCGCTCACTGTCACCACTACCATAAGAAGCAACAGAGCCGCCATACCGATAGCGTGTACCATTCCCTCATGCTCAGGCTTGACAGGCTTACGGCGTACCGCTTCGATAATAAGAAACAAAAGTCTTCCGCCGTCAAGTGCAGGCAATGGCAAGAGATTGAAAATGCCGATATTTATGGTCATGAACGCACCCAGCGACAACATTGTGTCAATAAGTGACGACCAATCTATTTTACCTGACTGGCTGTCCCTTTCGCTGTCGATAACATTGTCGATAGTATCAACGATACCAACAGGACCGCTGAGGTCTTTTATGGAATACTTTCCTCTTATAAGGTCGGCAAAGGAGATATAGATAAGTCTGCCGTCAGTACAGCCCTGCTTGAAAGACTGAGTTATCACAGAGCCAACGGTCACAGCTTTTGGTGCGACCTTGAAATCAATGTGCATGGTATTATCGTCCGTTGCAAAGGTGACATCTTTAAACTCCACCTTTTTTCCATCACGCTTCACCACCATATCGAACTTGCCGTCCTCATCGTTTCCAAACTGATAGGACATATCCATAGTAGTGAAAATCCTCATGCCGTTGACCTCGATTATCTCGTCACCCACCTGCAAGCCGGTCGATTGGGACATAGCGTTATCCTCAAACCACGATATAGTGGTGGTTGCGATGCCGTCAGACTTTGCGGTGCTGATACAAAGGATAATATATCCAAGCACAAGATTCATTATAACGCCTGCCACCACGATAAGCATTCTTTTTGGTAGGCTTTTATTACAAAACGCACCGCCGTCCTCGCTTCCGTTATCCTCGCCCTCCATGGCACAATAGCCACCTATGGGAAACACACGCCAAGCGTAAAGGGTATCGCCCTTTTTCTTTTTGATAATGGCAGGACCCATTCCTATAGCGAACTCGTTGACCTTTACTCCGCTGGCTTTCGCCGCAATAAAGTGACCAAGCTCGTGTATTATTATGATAGCTTCAAAAATCAATATTGCAAATAATATACTCATTTCTTTCCTTTCAAACACAAAAAGACAATAGGTTCAGCACCGCAAACTATCTCTTAATTTTTCATTGCCAAAGCCAGTCTGCGAGCCTCTTCCCTAGCCAGTCTGTCAGCTTCCAGCACATCTTCCACACATTTTATCTCTTTTCGTGGGGTGCTGTCGCAAACGCTCATTACTATCCTGCCAATGTCAAGAAAATCTATCCTGCCGTCAAGAAAAGCCGCAACGGCTTCCTCATTCGCTCCATTCACTGCCGCAGGAAGATTTCCACCAATAGTGACAGCCTTTATACAAGCCCTAAGACAATCGAACGTATCATAGTCAGGCTTCTCGAAAGTGAGCTTTCCATAGTCTGTAAGGGACAGCTTTTTCACATCGCTTTCCACTCTCTCAGGATAAAGCAGAGCATACTGTATTGGTATTTTCATATCAGGCACGCCAAGCTGTGCGATAACAGAATTATCCTCATACTCCACCGCTGAATGTACAACACTCTGTCTATGGACAACTATCTCTATTTGCTCAGGTCTGAGCTTGAAAAGCCACATTGCTTCGATAAATTCAAGACCCTTGTTCATAAGCGTAGCAGAGTCAATGGTTATCTTTCTGCCCATTGACCAATTAGGGTGATTAAGAGCCTGCTCAACTGTCACGCCCTCTAGGTCAAACTTTGTTTTGCCGAAGAATGGTCCGCCCGAAGCAGTAAGGATTATCCCTTTGAGCTTATTGCCCTCGTTTCCCTGCAGGCACTGAAAGATAGCCGAATGTTCGCTGTCCACAGGATATATCTTCACTCCCTTTTCAGCAGCCGCCTTTATAACAAGCTCACCGCCTGCCACAAGTGTTTCCTTATTTGCAAGGGCAATGTCAGTGCCTTTTTCGATAGCCGTAAGGGTTGGCACAAGACCCACCATGCCAACGACTGAGTTGAGCATGATATCGACCCCGTCCATTCTTGCTATCTCTTTAAGTCCCTCCATGCCTGTGGATATTTTTATGCCAGTGCCACTGAGAAGCTTTTCGAGCTCTGCCTTTTTGTCCTCACGGTAGATGCACACATGCTCAGGCAAAAGCTTCTTAGCCTGAGCCGCAAGCTTTTCAACGTCAGAATTTGCCGCAAGCGCCTTTACTTTAATATTATGCTTTGCAGCCACTTCTAATGCCTGCGTGCCTATAGAACCCGTTGAACCGAGTATGGTCATTGTTTTCATTTATTGTCCCTCATCATATAAAATAAATTCAGGCAATTTCGCATAAAGATGGTTTGCAAGCGGTGTTGCCTTAATAACGCTTAAAAGGGGTAAGCCTAAGCCTGCCCCTAAAAGTCATAATTTTCTATTTAAGTATAAGCCCCTGTGTGAACATATAGTACATAAAAGGTGCAACGAGCAGAACGCTGTCAAAGCGATCCATTATTCCACCGTGACCCGGCATTATGTTGCCATAGTCCTTTATACCTGTTTGTCTTTTTATCACCGAAGCTGTAAGGTCGCCCACAAGTCCGATAAGAGCCGCAAGCATACCTGCGATTAGAACACCTAGATAGTGGATAGGCTCGCCTTTAAGTACGAACTGATAGAACAAGCTTATTACAAGCATAAGGATACCATTTGAGATAACACCGCCTATAAGACCCTCCACAGTTTTCTTAGGGCTTATCTCAGGGCAAAGCTTTGTTTTGCCGAAGAAAGTTCCTGCAAAATAAGCACCGCTGTCAGCCAGCCAAGCCGCTGCAAGAGTAAGAACTATCATAAACACGCCCTTGCCGCCCAAGCCTGCCATTGTGACCAAAGTTGAGAATGAATACGGCAGAAGTATGCCCACGCCCAGCATGAAGAAAAACTCTGTATACTGGAATTTTGTATGCTCTTTAAGATAAAGCAGACACATTGCTATAACGAAAAGCCCCATGTAAAGCTTGTAGCTGAAAAAGTACAGCCAGCCATGTCTGTAGAACACAGGCATGAAAGCGTCCACAAAGGCAAACGCACAGCAGGCAATGGTCTGATACTTATGCTCTGTCATTTTTGTCGCCCTGAATATCTCATATATTGCAAGTGCAGAAATTGCGCCCACCGCAATGTTGAACAGGAACGTTCCGTGTGCGATAAGCAGTATCACTGCGATAACAATGGCAACTGCCGCAGATTTAATACGGGTAGACATTTTTTACACCCCTCCAAATCTTCTGTTTCTTTCGCTGTATGCGATAACAGCCTTGTCAAGGTCGCTGCCTTTGAAGTCAGGCCATAGGATATTTGTGTAATAAAACTCCGCGTAAGCCGCCTGCCATATCATGAAGTTTGACAATCTTTGCTCTCCGCTAGGTCTTATAACAAGGTCAACAGGAGGTATCTCCTCAGTGTAGAGATTTCTCTCTATCATATCCATTGTGATATCCTCAGGCTCCAGCTTGCCTTCTTTCACCTGCTGAGCCAATGTCTTAGCCGCATGGCAAATCTCGTCCCTGCCGCCGTAGTTGATAGCAAGCACAAGGGTCATAGAGTCAAAGTCCTTTGAGTCCTCCTCAACGGAAGCCATTTTCCTTTGCAGATTTTCGCTGAGTCTTGTTCTGTCGCCTATAAAGCGCACCCTGATATTCTCCTCGATAAAGTCCCTGACCTCGTCAAGATACTTTTCAAAAAGATCCATAATTGCGTCTACCTCGTCCTTAGGTCTTTTCCAGTTCTCGGTAGAAAACGCATAGTAAGTTATATACTGTATTCCAAGCGCCTTGGCGTGTCTTGTTATGGCACGAAAGGTCTTTGCGCCCTCTCTGTGTCCGAACTTTCGGGGCATACCCCTCTTTTTCGCCCATCTGCCGTTGCCGTCCATGATAACACCCACATGAACAGGCACAGACACGTTCTCTCCAAGGTTTATCTTCTCATTCTTCGCCATGGCTTAGATAGAGAGTATCTCTTTTTCCTTTTCGGCAACGTGACCGTCAACTTCCTTAACGAACCTGTCAGTAAGCTTCTGGATCTCGTCCTCGCAGTCCTTAAGATCGTCCTCTGTGATCTCGTTGTTCTTCTTCATTGCCTTGAACTTTTCCATAGCGTCACGTCTGATAGAACGGATAGCGACCTTGCACTCCTCGCCCATTTTCTTGATATCCTTAACAAGCTCCTTACGTCTGTCCTCAGTGAGCTGTGGGAAAGTAAGTCTTATAACAGTGCCGTCATTCTGTGGATTGATGCCGATATCAGAAGCCTGAATAGCCTTTTCGATAGGCTTGAGAGTTGACTTATCCCATGGCTGTATAACAAGCACTCTTGCCTCAGCAACAGAAACTGCCGCCATCTGTGTGACAGGTGTCATTGCGCCATAATATTCTACCTGGACTTTGTTGAGTACGGACGGATTAGCTCTGCCTGCTCTGATGCCTGCAAAGTCCGAAAGCATAACGTTTATGGATTTCTCCATTTTTGTCTTAGCATTTTCCTTGATCTGTTTCATATTCAAACGATCCTTTCTTGATTTCTTTATTATTTTACGAGAGTGCCTATATTTTCGCCCATGCAAGCGTCATAGATATTGTCAGGTCTTGCTAGATCGAAAACGAGTATCGGGATATTGTTGTCCTTACACATTGCCGCAGCGGTCGAGTCCATTACCTGCAGACCCTTTGCAAGGATATCAGCAAATGTAAGTGTGTCATACTTAACAGCGTCTGGATACTTGTGAGGATCCTTGTCATAAACACCGTCTACCATGGTAGCCTTAAAGAATATGTCAGCCTCTATCTCAGCCGCTCTCAGTGCAGCAGCCGTATCAGTTGAGAAGAATGGGTTACCAGTGCCGCAGCCGAAGATAACTACTCTGCCCTTTTCAAAGTGACGCATAGCCTTGTTTCTGATGTAAGGTTCAGCCACCTGCGGCATGGATATAGCCGTCTGTACTCTCACTTCAAGACCGCAGTTCTCAAGGCCGTCTGCAACAGCAAGTGCATTCATAGCAGTTGCCAGCATACCGATATGGTCGGCTCTTGTTCTGTCCATTGCACCGCTCGATCTGCCTCTCCAGAAATTGCCGCCGCCTACAACGATACCTACCTCAACGCCGGCGTCAACACATTTTTTTATGCTCTTGCCGAATGAGGTGATAACGTCATAGTCAAGACCTATTTTCTTATCGCCTGCAAGAGCCTCGCCGCTTAATTTGAGCAATATTCTCTTATATTTAGGTTCCATATTTCAAAGCACTCCTTAACACATATTTCGTTGGAATTATCCATATTAATTATACAATATTTTCAGCAGATTGTAAAGAGGAAAAACACCAAAAGTGTATGATTTTCCACACACTCACCAAAATCAGCCCTTTATTATCTTCACAAAAAAGTTTCTTGTTCTCGGTCCGTCAAACTCAGCGAAATAGATACCCTGCCAAGTGCCGAGAAGAAGTTCGTTATCGTCGATGATAACAGTTTCCGACGCACCAACACAGCTTGACTTCATATGAGCGTCAGAGTTTCCTTCAGCGTGACGGAACTGCGGTCTGTTCGGAAATGTTTCCTCCAAAGCGTAAAGAAGATCAGTTTTTACGTCGGGGTCGGCATTCTCATTTATGGTTATCGCCGCCGTGGTGTGTGGACAGAATACCACTGCAATGCCGCTTTGCACTCCTGATTCTGTGACAGCCTGCCTTACATAGCTCGTGATGTTGTAAAGCCCTCTGCGTTCTGTCTTGATAGTGTATCTTTTAAGCATATGTATCCGTCCTTTCAACGGTCGCTTTCCTAACTCAGAAAAGTTGACTCAGTTTCATTTCTGTTTGGTCTGCCCATAAGATTTTTGATAGCGTTAGCCGCAGGCTCACCCTCAAAAAGCACCTTTGCAAGCTGTTCTGTGATAGGCATTTCAATTCCCATTCTCTTTGAAAGCTCCCATGCGTTTTTGGTGCAAACATAGCCCTCAACAGTGCCGACCTGTCTTACAGCCTCCTCAGGGGTAACTCCCTTGCCTATGAGAATACCCGCACGGCGGTTTCTGCTGTGCATTGAACAGCAGGTAACGATAAGGTCGCCTATGCCGCTAAGTCCGCCAAAGGTTTCAAGCTTTGCGCCCATTGCAACTCCAAGACGTGATATCTCTCTGATACCCCTTGTCATAAGTGCAGCCTTTGTGTTGTCACCAAGTCCAAGACCATCGCAAACACCTGCCGCCAAAGCGATGACGTTTTTCAGCGAGCCGCCTATCTCGCAGCCCATAACGTCATCATTAACATACACTCTGAACGTATCGTTAGAAAGAGTGTTCTGTATATAATATGAAACCTCCCTGTCGTCAGAAGCAGTAACAACAGTAGTGGGAACTTTTCTTGCCACTTCCTCTGCGTGTGACGGACCAGTAAGCACCGCAACATGATTGTTCGGAAAGCACTCTCTCGCCACACAACACATAGTTTTAAGGCTTCCGCCCTCAAGACCCTTTGCCGTGTTCACAACTATCGTTCTGCTTTCAAGATAAGGCACAACGCTTTCGCAGACCTCTCTGAGGAAAGGTGAAGGTATGCCCAGTATCACCATGTCTTTATCCTTAACACAGCTTATATCCGTTGTAAGCTCGATAGTCTTGTTCACCTGAACGCCAGGGAGCTTTGCTTTAAGCTCGCCTGTTCTCTTGATAGCATCTATCTCGTCCTGAAACTTTGACCATACTGTTACTTTATGCCCTGCATTGTCACACATTATTGCCAGTGCAAGACCAAATCCGCCTGAACCGAGTATAGTAATATCTGCCATAATAAAACCTCCCTTACGCCTTTTTCTTGCTTCCGAATTTGTTTTCGGTGCCGTTCATAAGGCGTTTGATATTAGGTCTGTGCATATAAATGATAAGCAGACCGATAGCCGTTGCCATAAGAGTATTTGCAAGAACGCCGTCGCCCTTGATGATAAAAAGCTGAACGATAGGCGTAAAAACAGGATATGCGATAGCGGCGCATATAGAACCTACAGACACGTATTTTGTTGCCGCAAGCACGATAGCAAAAACAGCCACCGAGAAAGCACAGGTCAGTGGGTCGATAGCGATAAGGGTCGTTGCCGCAATAAGAACGCCCTTTCCGCCGTGAAAACCATAGAATACCGGGAAAATATGTCCAAGCATTACAAAAAAGCCCGCAAGATATCCGATAAATTTATCGTCATGAAAAAATGTCACGCCGAAACCGTTTGTCACTACAAGTCGGCAGATAACTACCGCAAGCACGCCCTTTGCAAGATCGCACAACAGCGTTGCCACCGCAGGCCCTTTTCCGAATACTCTCAGAACATTGGTCAAACCTGCGTTGTTGCTTCCGTAATCACGGATATCCTTATGCTTTAAAACTCTGCACACGATTATGGCAGAATTAAGACTTCCGAAAAGATAGGAAAAAATTATAGTGAATGCCAGACTTAAAAATATGTCCACAAAATAACCTCCAGAATTTTATTTAACGTCGTCCTTGTCACGCTCTCTTATCTTGAAAACGATAGGCGTGCCTTCAAGTCCGAAGGTCTCTCTTATCTGGTTTTCAATATAACGCTGATAGGAAAAATGATACAGATCGGCTCTGTTTACAAAAAACACGAATGTAGGCGGTTTGGTAGAAACCTGCGTCATGTAGTATATCTTCAGCCTTCTGCCCTTGTCAGACGGTGGCTGTACCCTCTGGGTAGCATATGCAAGAACATCGTTAAGTCTTCCTGTCGGTATTCTAATAGAGTTCTGCTCTGCAACGAACTTGATAGTATCAAAAAGCTTGTCCATTCTCAGACCTGTTTTTGCAGAGATGAACACAAAAGGCACATAGCTCATGAAGCTGAAATCGTCCTGAAGCTTTTTCTGGAACTCGTTCATGGTGTTAGTGTCCTTTTCAACAGCGTCCCACTTGTTCACCGCAACAACGCAAGCCTTGCCCTTTTCGTGAGCATAGCCTGCCACCTTTGAATCCTGCTCAGTAAATCCCACAGTTGCGTCAATAACGATAACCGCAACATCGGCTCTGTCAACAGCCATATAAGCCCTCAACACAGAGTATTTCTCAATAGTCTCCAGCACCTTTGACTTACGTCTGATACCAGCCGTATCTATGAAAACGAACTTGCCCTTTTCATTTTCCACAACCGAGTCAGTAGCGTCACGGGTAGTGCCTGCAATATTTGACACGATAACACGTTCCTCACCGCATATCTTGTTTATTATAGAGGACTTTCCAACGTTAGGCTTGCCGATAACAGCGACCTTTATCGAATCATCATCATCGTCCTCTTCATTTTCCTCCGGAAGATATTTCAGCACCTCGTCAAGGAGATCGCCCGTTCCGTGACCATGAACAGAAGAAACAGGGAACGGTTCACCCAAACCGAGATTATAGAACTCATACAGCTCCATAGGCGGTTCGCCCACATTATCCACCTTGTTCACGCAAAGCACGATAGGCTTGCCCGATTTCAAAAGCATCTGTGCCACCTCATAATCAGTAGCAGTAACTCCGCATTTAAGGTCTGTCACAAGAATGGTGACATCAGCTTTCAGTATAGCAAGCTCCGCCTGTCTGCGCATCTGAGCAAGGATAATATCATCAGACTCAGGTTCGATTCCGCCCGTGTCAACCAGCATGAACTCGTGTCCGAGCCATTCGCACTTTGCATATATCCTATCTCTTGTGACGCCAGGAGTATCTTCAACTATAGAAAGTCTTTGACCGATAAGCTTATTAAAAAGAGTAGACTTACCAACATTAGGTCTGCCCACTATTGCAACGATCGGCAATGACATATATATCGACCTCATTTCATATAAATTTGCACATTGATACATCATATAGTATAACACAATTTCTCACGTTTTGTCAACCATACGAGAAATACAGCACCCACATTCCATAGATTTTTTTACTACAAATATGTAGAAGCAAACAGCGTTTGCCCGCCTTTTTCACTGCTACAACAAAAAAGAGCAGAACGGCCTAAGCCATTCTGCTCTATGTGCTTATCAAAAATTATGCTTCCTTCTTGATAACCTCTACGCCCTTATAATAACCGCAATTCTTGCAAACCTTGTGTGGTGAAGTAAGCTCACCGCAGTTAGAACATTTACAAAGTGCAGGTGCGTCAAGCTTCCAAACTGCTGAACGTCTCTTGTCACGTCTAGCCTTGGATACTTTTCTCTTTGGTACTGCCATTCTGGCACCTCCTCGTCAGTAAAATCATTATAGTCTGTTCAGCTATTTCCCGTCAAGAGCAGTTACATTTGCCCTCATTCAAATCCTGTCCGCAAACGTAACACAAACCCTTGCAGTCATCCCTGCAAAGAATTTTTGTAGGCAGCTGTAACAACAAATCTGAAATAGCTAATTCGTCCAGATCAAGAGTATTGTTCTCGCAGACCACATAATCGTCCCTGTCGCTTTGAACACTTCTCACCAGAGTGTGTTCAAAGTCATAAACATACTCCCTGCTGAACTCCTTTAGACATCTGTCACAGGTGTGATCCATAGTAAAAACAGTCTTGAACCTGAGCGTTACCACCCCTGCCCTGTTCTCTATCTCACCTGTTACCGCAACGGGCGATGCAAAAGAATATCCGCCATACTCCGACAGCTTGTCTACTGTTATGGAATAATCGATCGTTTTTCGCTCTCCGATTATATCGAAAAGTTCCTTCAACTGTACATTCATACTTGCACCTCAAACATCACAAATTCCATTATAACCTGAGAAACGTGATTTGTCAATACTTTTTTTTCAATTTTTTCGTTTTTGCTATCAAAATACCAATAAACGAAGCGCAAAGCCTTACTTGATGAAAGCCTTTACCTTTGCAGGCAGCTCGTCAACGTCAGCAGATACTGTGAAAGTAACGTTTACGTCCTTTGTGAGAACTGCTACCTTTTCAAGCATATTGCCAAGAGCGTCATAATCTCTGCCGCCGATCTTCAGGATACCGTCAACGAAAACTTCCTGAATGTCATAGTTGCCAGCCATCAGACCTGCAACAAAGCCATAGAAGCTGTCAAAGCTGTTGATACCGTATTCTTCAGCGTCAGCCAATCTTACATTATGAGGAAGGTCATAGGTAAGCTGCATACCTCTTTCGATGCAAACAACGTTGCCTGTAGCATTTTCAGCAGCCTTCTTGATAGAATCAACAAGTATCTTAGTCTTGCCTGTGCCCTTTTTACCTGGAATCAAATTAATCATATAAACTCTCCGTTCCGCTTATTAAAGCATTTATTTTAAGAGCAGACCCCCGAAGGGGAAACGCTCAAAATTTCCTTTTGTTCTGCCTTTAGGATATTAGCCCAGCTTAGCCTCGAGTTCAGCCTTCTGTGACTCATAACCCGGCTTGCCGAGAAGAGCGAACATATTCTTCTTGTAGCTCTCAACGCCCGGCTGATTGAATGGGTTTACACCAAGCATATAACCTGAGATAGCACAAGCCTTCTCAAAGAAGTAGATCATCTCGCCAAGGTTTTCCTCATCGAGCTTATCAACATCTATAACGATATTAGGAACGCCGCCCTCAGTGTGAGCAAGGATAGTACCCTGATATGCCTTTTCATTTACAACTGACATATTCTGATTTGTGAGGAAGTTAAGTCCGTCAAGATTATCCTTGTCAGGCTCCAAGAACAGGTCGCTCTTTGGTGTCTTGATGTGCATAACTGTCTCAAACATAAGTTTTGAGCCGTCCTGAATGAACTGACCAAGTGAGTGCAGGTCTGTAGAGAAAGTAGCGGCAGATGGGAATATACCCTTATCGTCCTTGCCCTCGCTCTCGCCGAACAACTGCTTGAACCACTCGCCCATCATTGTGAATGAAGGGTCATATGAAACGAGCATCTCAACGCTCTTGCCTTTTCTGTAGAGAATGTTTCTAAGTGCTGCATACTTATAGCAATCGTTGTTATCATCAGCAGAATACTTCTTCATACCCTCTCTTGCGCCAGCCATGAGCTTGTCGATATCACAGCCTGCTGCTGCGATAGGGAGAAGGCCAACTGCTGTGAGAACTGAAAATCTTCCGCCAACGTCATCAGGAACAACGAATGTCTCATAGCCCTCTTCGTCAGAAAGCTGCTTAAGAGTACCCTTAGCCTTGTCAGTTGTGGCGAAAATTCTTGTCTTAGCCTCTTCCTTGCCATACTTATCTTCAAGAAGCTTCTTGAAAATTCTGAAAGCAAGTGCAGGCTCAGTTGTCGTGCCCGACTTTGAAATTACGTTTACGCAGATATCTCTGCCCTCGCAAATTGAAAGCACCTCATTGAGGTAAGCCGAGCTGATATTGTTTCCGACAAAATAGATGTCAGGAGTATCCTTCTTAAGATTGTTGTAGAATGGCGACTTGAGCAGCTCGATAGCAGCTCTTGCACCAAGATAAGATCCGCCGATACCGATAACGATGAGAACATCGCACTTTTCCTTGATCCTTGCGGCAGCAGCCTTGATCCTTGCAAATTCTTCCTTATCATAATCCTCAGGGAGTGTTACCCAGCCGAGAAAATCATTTCCCAGACCGTTTCTGTTCACCAGAGTGTTATGAGCG
This sequence comes from Ruminococcus sp. N15.MGS-57, assembly GCF_000980385.1. Taxonomy (NCBI): domain Bacteria; kingdom Bacillati; phylum Bacillota; class Clostridia; order Eubacteriales; family Oscillospiraceae; genus Ruminococcus; species Ruminococcus sp. N15.MGS-57. Next base: position 45,014 of record NZ_LARF01000008.1, on the reverse strand, counting down.
GCAGTTACCTGAGCAGCCATGCCCTCATACTCATGTTCACTTACAAAACCCTCAAGATACTTTGTGTTAAGCTTTAATGACATTATCCTTCATTTCCTTTCCTTACCTGTCGGAGAGCGTGATACCATAAAACACGTTTCTCCGTTAATACTAGATAAATTATACTATATTTTTGTGAACATTTCAAGAGTTTTATAAAGCGAAATCATCTTTTGTACATTTTAAACAAATATAATATTACATACTCAGCAAATTGTACACAAGCTTTTTTATGCCGCAGATAAAATTCATTTTCTTCACCTCTTTGCAGGCGACTATCTTTCCCTCTAATATCACCTCGCCGCCCATGGTGTATCTTATTTCTCCCGCAGTTTCGCCATTTTTCACAGGTGCGTCAAGCTTCTCCTCTGCCGTAAAATCGCACTCCACCATACGATATGTTCCCCTCGGTATAACTATAGGATAAAGCCCCTCGGGAGCAAGCTCCACAGAAAGTTCCTCTCCTCCGCACACCACAGTTTCCTTTACCATATCCTCAGGAAGTTCAGGGGTGTATATCTCATATGTATCGAACGCCAAGTTCAGAAGTTTTTTCGCCTCAGCATTCATATCCTCCTGCGAATCGCAGCCGTTAAGCACTACGCATACTGACATATCCCCTTTTTCAGCCGTTGCCGCAATACAGCTCCCTGCCTTTTCACTTCCCCACGCTTTCATGCCTGTTACGCCCTTGTAAGTACGCACAAGCCTATTAAGATTTACAAGCTCCGCCTTGCCGTCTCTCACAGTGTCGAGCCAGCAGGTAAGGTAAGGAGTGAGATTTTTGTATTTTGCAAGTTCCGAACAAAGCAAAGCCGTGTCCTTCGCTGTTGTAACATTGCCCTCTCCCATGCCGGTACAATTAGTGTAAATAGTACCATTCATGCCAAGCATTTTCGCACGGCTGTTCATAAGCTCCACCGCCTTGTCTGCCGAACCTGCCACCTTTTCCGCAAGCGCTGCACAGCCGTCGTTTGCATTGCCTGCAGACACTGATTTTATAAGCTCCTCCACAGATATCTTCTCTCCCTTGTCAAGCCATATCTGGCTTCCCTGCTGAGAGTTGGCATACTCCGACACCACTGACGTGTCGCTCATGGAAAGCTCACCGCTGTCTATCTTTTCTGCTGTAAGCAAAAGCACCATGAGTTTCGCATAATGACCGCACTCACACTGCTCCTGCGGCTCTTTCTCAAAAAGCACCCTGCCTGTGGTCATCTCCGTCACCACTGCAGACCTAGCCGTAAGCCCCTCTATGATATCGCTCACCGCCACAGTGTCCGCAGGCACAAAGTCCTCCGCTGACAGTGCACCTGCTTTTTCTTTCCCCTCCGCCAGCGAACACACCATAAACACTGCCACCGCCGCACATAACACTGCCGAGCATATTTTCCTTAATATTTTCACATTTTCCACCTCTCACATATACTATTTTTATATTTATATTCACCCTGTCCCGAAATTAGCATTATGCCCCGAAAAGTTTCCGAAAACTCATTTGTAAATAGTTGCAGGAATTTGTTAAATAACTGTTACAACTCTTGAAATAAATATGGGAGTGTGCTATAATGTATTCTATAGAAATGTGTATTTTATAAGCGAAATATTTATATGAGGTGATTTAACAATGACAGAAATGGAACTTTACAAGCTTTGGTGTGAAAAGGCTGTTGACGATCCTGATCTCCAGACAGAACTCAAATCTATCGAGGGCGACGAGGCTGCGATCCAGGACAGATTTTACAGAGATCTTGAATTTGGCACAGGCGGACTCAGAGGAGTTATCGGTGCAGGCGCATACAGACTTAATGTTTACACTATCAGACGTGCAACACAGGGTCTTGCAGACTATGTAAACGGCGCATTTGAAAACGGCAGCGTAGCTATCGCATATGACAGCCGTATCAAGTCTGACAAGTTCGCAAAGGAAGCTGCTGCGGTTCTGGCTGCAAACGGCATAAAGGTATACATCTATTCAGAGCTTATGCCGACTCCAATGCTTTCCTGGGCTGTAAGAGAGCTTAAATGTCAGGCAGGTATCGTTATAACTGCATCACACAATCCTGCAAAGTACAATGGTTACAAGGTTTACGGCGAGGACGGCTGTCAGATCACACTCGATGTTGCAAACACAGTTATTGGCAAGATCAACGCAGTTGAGATGTTCGGCGGTGCAAAGGTGATCGACTTTGAGGACGGTATCAAGTCAGGCAAGATCGAATACATCAAGCAGGAAGTTATCGACAAGTATCTTGACAAGGTAGCACAGCAGGGCGTACATACTGACCTCGTAGCAGACAGCGGACTCAAGGTTGTATACACACCTCTTAACGGCACAGGAAACAAGCCTGTAAGAGCTATCCTTAAGAAGATAGGCATAAAGGAAGTAACAGTAGTACCTGAGCAGGAAAATCCTGACGGAAACTTCCCTACCTGCCCGTTCCCTAACCCTGAGATAAAGGAAGCCCTTGCAAAGGGACTTGAGCTTTGCAAGACAGTAAAGCCTGATCTTCTTCTTGCAACAGACCCAGACTGTGACAGAGTTGGTATCGCAGTACCTGACCCAGAGGGCAACTATGTTCTGTTCAGCGGAAACGAAGTAGGCGCAATGCTCCTCAAATATATTTGTCAGGAAAGAACAGCTCTTGGCACAATGCCAAAGAACCCTGTAGCTGTTAAGACTATCGTAACAACAGACATATGCAAGAAGATAGCAGCAGAATACAATGTAGAGCTTAGAGAAGTTCTCACAGGCTTCAAGTTTATCGGCGAGCAGATTGGTTTCCTTGAGAAAGAGGGACAGGACGACAGATATATCTTCGGATTTGAAGAGAGCTACGGTTATCTTGCAGGCTCATATGTAAGAGATAAGGACGCAGTAGTAGGCTCAATGCTCATTTGTGAAATGGCAGCATTCTACAGAACAAAGGGCATCTCACTGCTTCAGGCAAGAGAAGATATGTACAAGAAGTACGGCAACTATCTCCACAGCCAGAAGTCATTCCAGTGCGAGGGTGCAAGCGGAATGGAGAGAATGAAGGAGATCATGACAGATCTGAGAGCTAATCCACCTAAGGCTATTGGCGGACTCAAGGTAGTAGACATAGCAGATTATCTTGCATCTGAGGAAACAAATCTTGAAACAGGTGCAAAGACAGTTCTTACACTTCCAAAGTCAGATGTTATCGCATTCAAGCTTGAGCAGGGCGCAAGTGTAATAATCAGACCTTCCGGCACAGAGCCAAAGATCAAGGCATACTACACAACTATCGGCGACACAAGAGCTGATGCAGAAGCACAGGAAGAAAAGCTTATTGAAGATTTCAAGGGCATTCTTGGTTTCTAATAATTACTGAATATAGCGAAAGCAGGCGAGTCAGTTTTTTTGACTTGCCTGCTTTTTTTGCGATATCCACACAATGCTTTGCATTTCACAAACCATGTAGGGGACGGCGCCCTCGACGTCCCGCTTCTCGTTTGCCTGTCCAATTCTACGTTATCCGCACAACGTTCGGCATATTTTTTCAAAACACTGTATGGCACAACATTTCCGCACACGGCACGTCTACACAAATTCATGAATAATCAAACCTTACCGCTCCGAAACGGGCTGTCGAGGGCGCCAGCCCCTACATCTTGTTCAGACAAATTCGCCGTGCCGCAAAATCGCTCCGCTCTTTGCGGATTTTACGTTGTGCTATGGGATGGAAAAAGCGGTGCAGAGTTTTGTGCTCCGACACCGCTTTGATTTTGCTTTTAGTTTGTTTTTCTTCTATTGCTTTTCTGCACCGCTTTTGTAGGCTTACGCCTATTGAGGCTCTGCCTCAAACTCCGACAGGGCTTTGCCCTGTACCCACAATGGGTTTCACCCCTTGACCCTGACCAGGGGCGTGCCCCTGGACCTTTTGCTCGCTTCGCTCGGTGTTGACTTTTACTTTATGCTTGTGATTTACTCGGTTTGGCTATGCCATTCCTCACTCCTCACTCCTCACTTTAACCGAGAAGTTTATCCGCGATCGTATCCAGCCAGCCGCCCTCGACTTCTTCTATCTCACCGTTATCGCAAGCTTTCGCAAACTTCGGATCTATAGGCATTTTCGCCACAGCGTCGATACCAAACTTCACTGCCGCTTCGTCCACATGGCTCTCACCATAGATATTGTGCTTCTTTCCACAATCAGGACACTCAAAATATGACATATTCTCCACTATTCCAAGCACCGGTACTTTCATCATATCCGCCATATGCACCGCTTTCTCGACTATCATGGAAACCAATTCCTGTGGCGAAGTGACGATAACTATGCCGTCAACCTTAATGGATTGAAAAACTGTCAGTGGCACGTCGCCTGTTCCAGGTGGCATATCTATAAACATCACGTCAACGTCGTTCCATGCCACATCTGTCCAAAACTGCTTCACTGCACCTGCGATAACAGGGCCACGCCATACAACAGGGTCAGTTTCATTTTCAAGAAGCAGATTAAGGCTCATTATCTCGATACCAGTCTTGCTCACCGCAGGGATAATGCCATACATATTGGTATTAGCTCTCTCGTGGATATTAAACGCTGTCGGTATAGACGGGCCTGTTATATCAGCGTCCAGCACAGCGGTCTTAAAACCACGTCTTTGTGCCGTTACTGCAAGCATACTTGTCACCAAAGACTTGCCTACGCCACCCTTTCCACTCATTACTGCATATACCTTTTTCACAGAACTCGCAGCATTAAGCTCCTCTTTCAAGCTCTTTTTATCAGAGCATTTTGAAGCACAGTTTTCGCAATCATGTGTGCAGCCTTCGCTCATAGAATCATTCCTTTCAAGGCATTTACGCCTTTATTTACTATGTTAAGTATATCACTTTGACCGTGAAAAGTCAACCAATACTGACTTTTCACCCAAAGCACTGCTGCCGCATAAAATAAAACAGCCCTGCACCTTGTAACAAAATAGATACTTTGGTATAATACCCCGATAATAAGGCAATAATAGGAACAAGCAGGAGCAAAAGCCTGCAAATCAAGGCGAAAGCCCATAGAATAGGAGTGTTTACAAGTGACTGTACACAGGGGCGATATATATTATGCAGATCTCAGCCCAGTGGTAGGCTCAGAGCAAGGCGGTATGCGACCGGTGCTGATAGTACAAAATGACATAGGCAATAAGCATTCACCCACAGTGATAGCAGCGGCAATAACGAGCCGCCTTGATAAAGCGAAACTGCCGACACATATAGAAGTTGGCGGCGGCACCTGCGGACTAGCGAAAGATTCCGTGGTATTGTTGGAACAGATCCGTACATTGGACAAGAAAAGGCTAAAGGAGAAAATGGGAACACTTGACGTAAGCTCCATGTCCGCAGTAAATTCGGCATTATCAATAAGCTTTGGATTAAAACTCTAATTAAATGAGGAATGAGGAGTGAGGACTGAGGAATGGCATAGCCAAACCGAGTAAATCACAAGCACTAAATAAAGAACAAAAGATAAAGCGGTGTCGGAGTGAAAACTCTGCACCGCTTTTCTATCCCCAAAAAATCCGTAGGGACGGTCAAAAACCGCCCTTCTAAAAATCATATCAAACCTATCCGAGAATATCAGAGTGTAGCAATAATAATTCCTCACTCCTAACTCCTAGCTCCTCACTAACCACGACCCTGTGAAAAGGCAGATTGTAAGCCGCATAATCAGTTATGCCCTTGCCCTGATTAGGATTAGCCTTTGAGTAAACAGCGTCACAACAGAATAATACAACAAGTATCACACACGCCGCAAACCTTGCCTTGAATGGTATCTTCTTCAAAAGATCATCAAAAAACGGTGCCATGATGTATATTCCTGCACAGCCTGCAAAGCCAAATATCAACGCTCCCTCAAGACATATCCTGCCATTGATGTTGCAGAAATATCCCGTGTAATCCCAATATTTCATGTGCTTGAACGTTTCAAGATACCAGCTCGTTGCATATTCGACCACCGAGCATAACCCCACAACAAGGAAAAAAGTCGCCACATGATGGTCTATAAACCTCTTCAGCAATATGATTCCGCACACACCGCCAAAGCCATATATAGGAAGCCACGGGCCAAACATGGTTCCTCGATTGACGAAAACTCCGTCCTCAACGATGTGTATGCCCACTTCCCATATCCAGCCTATAAATGCGAATATGAAAAACAGCAGTATATACGTCATGAGTGTATAGTTTCTGTGATAGTCACGGTGAACTATAGTCTTGTTGGCAAATCGGCTGAAATGCGCCTTTCTGTCTACCGCAAGACCTGGGTATTGCTCAAATTCCCGCAGATCGTCAAGCGTCAGCGTTCTCTCCATTATTCACCGCCCCCATTCTCATTATTTTCAGGCACTTTTATCGTGCATATCGGTATGCTTCTAACAATGTCAGGATTTTCACCCTTTTGTGCAGCTTCCTCAGCCATAAGCTCTTCCAGAAGGTCAAGGTCAAGCAGCTTGTCATTAAGCTCCTCATAGCCCTCTATCTTGTTCTTGATAGCCTCACGCCTTAGCTGTAAATACACCTCTGCGTCTATCGCAGTTGTGTATGGGTTAGACCAGAATACTCCCACCGCACCGAACGATATGCTCGAAAGCAGTGTCCAGCCTATCATAGAAAGATCCACCTTGAAAAGCTGCCACTTGTATCCCCTAGTCATGGCAATAGAAAGCTTTATTGCCTTTCTCGTCTTGATGTTAGGGTTTTCCGCACATATGAACGGTACCATTGAATAGGCATAATGTTTTATAGGATATCCCACGATAGTAAACGCCCATAAGGTCTGATATATGCTAGTTACAAACATAGTCCTTGCGGGGTGAAGCGTTCTCTCGCGGAAAAGAAAGCCTAGTCTGCCTATCTTAGTTTTCTTGTATGTGTGATTTTCAAGGAAAAATCTTCTCTCACATACCCAAAGCACATTCACTATGAATATGGTGAACATCAACTGGAAAACAAAATACACGAATGAAACTATAGTATCCCATGTGGATTTTTTTCCTAAAACATTCATTATGGCAGTAAGCAACGAAAACTGATAGGAATTAGAGCTTGTTGCACTGTCAAAATAAACCGAAGCAGAGGCTGTAAAATTATTGAGCCTGTCATTAAGATAGGTCTGTGCCTTTTCCTTTGCATTTCGGCTAAAAGAAAAAGCGTCCGCCAGTGCTTCCAGATTAGAAGTGTCGTTTGATGAACCAAAGAACGTGACTTCCTTTGAATTTAGCCCGTCAACTCCGTATTTTTTATAAGCATCCAACCACTTTTTTACAGTGTCAGGATTATCTATCTGCCACTTGTCACTGACCTGTTCTGCCGTAAGTTCATTTTTAACCATATCCTCAATGATCTCTTCCTTATCTTCGGCGTCATATTTAAGATCAGCAACGTGAGAATTATCATAGCTTGACACATTCTGCGTGGTCGAGCCATATTCTCCTGCAATAAATACCATTATGAAGCACACTGCTATGCAGGCGATATAGTTTCGCTTCACCCTGCCTTTAGCCGACTGCTTTATTTTTTTTCGGTCAAGCTTTATGACCACCGGCTTATCTTCATTTTTCTTCATCTAAAACTATGCCCCCGACGGGACATATCCTCCCTTCACACATACCACTTAACAAAACACTACATAATCAACAATAAATCGACTATTTAATTATATCTTTTTTTTGTGAATATGTCAACGATTTTGAGATCAAAACAAGCTTATTTTAAGATAGTTTTAAGTTTACGTTTAAAACGCCAAACTTTTTTTGCATATTTTCATCTGCAATGTAGAAAATAACATCAAATGACGATATTCATCAATAGGAGTGATAAAATGAAAGCCACTAAGCTTATGAAAACCTCACCCTCTGTCATCTCTTTCGCAGCCATAGGCGGCAAGAAAGAAAACGAAGGACCTTTGGGCGACTACTTTGACAAAATAAATGACGATCCCTATTTATCCACAGATAGCTTTGAAAAGGGCGAAAGTCAGCTTCAAAAGCAGGCAGTGCTTCACGCTTTGGATAAAGCCGCCCTCTCCCCCGAGGATATAGACGTGCTTTTCGGCGGTGACCTGCTAAATCAGTGTGTCGGCACTACCTATGGCGTAAGAGCCTTTGAAATGCCCTTTCTCGGCATTTACGGAGCCTGCTCCACCATGGCTGAGGGACTTCTCCTCGCCTCTCTTTTCGTTGACAACGACCTCGCAAAAAAAGCAATGGCGGTCACATCTTCCCACTTCTGCACCGCTGAAAGACAGTACCGCTTTCCCCTCAACTACGGTGGACAGCGCACTCCCACATCTCAGTGGACAGCCACAGCCTCAGGCTCATTGGTGGTTGCCCCCTCGGACAAGCCCCCCTACATCAGGGGCTGTACTATCGGAAAAATAGTTGACTGGGGCGTGAGCGATGCCAACAACATGGGTGCAGCCATGGCACCTGCAGCCTTTTCCACCATAAGCACATTTTTCACCGACACAGGCATGACCCCCTCCGACTTCGATTATATTGTCACAGGCGACCTTGGCAAAGTTGGAAGCCGTATTCTCTGTGAGCTTTTCGGGCGTGAAAATATAAATATCCGTGACAATCATAAAGATTGCGGCATGATGCTCTATGACTTTGACGAGCAGGATATCCACGCAGGGGGAAGCGGCTGTGGCTGTGCAGGAAGCGTTCTGTGCGGCTATTTTCTCCCGAAGCTCCGTGCAGGTGAAATAAAAAATATCCTCTTTGCTGCCACGGGTGCGCTAATGTCACCAACAGTAAATCAGCAAGGGGAATCTATCCCCTCTATCTCACATCTCGTGTGGCTGTCAGGGGAAAAAGATATGAAAGGAGCAAACTAATGGACTATCTATGGGCTTTTCTTATAGGAGGTCTTTTTTGTGCCATAGGACAGGTGCTTATGGACTTCACAAAACTGACCCCCGCACGAATACTGGTGGCATACGTCACAGGCGGCGTGCTTCTGGGTGCGCTGGGACTTTATAAGCCACTTATAGACCTCGCAGGCTGTGGCGCAACTGTCCCTCTCACGGGCTTCGGCTATCTTCTCTATAACGGTGTCCGTGAACAGATAGATAAAATAGGCTTCCTAGGCATTTTCACAGGGGGACTTACCGCCTCCGCCGCAGGTATAACTGCAGCCATGACATTCGCCTTTATCTTTTCGCTTTTCTTTAAAAGCTCAGCAAAAGAATAGTTTTATCTTGACAAACCCCAAACCCAGTGGTATTATAAAGATATGTAAATTGGGGGTGCAGAATAATGTACAAACAGATATATCCCGTCATAGGCGACGAAAAAAACCTGCCCTTTTATGTGGTAGGTCTGGGACTTGAAAGCTGGCAGTTTCCAATAAAACGTGCAGATGGCTACGAGTACCCACAAATATTTTTGTCACGCTCAGGGGAGGGCGAGGTCATAATAAACGGAGAAACCACAAAAATACCGCCCGATACTGTTTTCTATATCCCCCCATTCTGTCCTCATGAGTATCATGCGCTAAGCGATGCGTGGTATCTGGATTGGATAGCCTTTTCCGGCTCACAGGTCATTCCCCTCTTGGAGCAGTGGAAGCTTAATAAGTTCACCGCCATTCAAGGGGTAGATATGGACAGATTACGCCGTATCATAACACGCATCTATTATACTCTGAAAAGTGATAAGCTTTATGGCAATCATTACGCTTCAGCACAGCTTTACGACTTTCTTATAGAATATCGTAAAATAGCTGATAACAGGCTTTCGTCATTTTATACCGCACAATCTGTTGCCTTGGCAGACGTATTGCAGTATATTGAAGAGCATTATCCGGAGCAAATAAAGCTTAACGAGCTTGCAAAAATCGCAGGAGTATCCGAGCAGCACTTATGCAGACTTTTCAAGAAAAATTTTCAGCTCAGACCTATGGAGTATCTTGCGCAAGTAAGGGTACAGCACGCAAAGGATCTGCTTGTGTATTCCAACAAGACCATAGGTGAGATATCAGATGAAACGGGCTTTCAGGACGGATCTTATTTCTCCGTGGTATTCAAACGGTATGAAAATATGACTCCGGGAGAGTATCGGAGAATAAAGGTGTAGGCAAAGTGAGAAGTGAGGAGTGAGGAATGGCATAGCCAAACCTAGCAAAGAGCCACTACCAAGTAGAAGAAACACAAACTAAAGCAAATAACAAAGCGGTGTCGGAGTAAAAAATCTGCACCGCTTTTACTATCTCATTTTACAACCCCACCCCGCAAAGAGCGAGGCGATTTTGCGGCGGTAGAATTTGCAAACAAAAAAAAGAGCGGTCAAAACCGCCCTTTTAAGATCATATAAAACCTATCCGAGAATATCAGAGTAAAAGCAAGAATAATTCCTCACTCCTAACTCCTCACTACTTAGAAAGCAGCTTCTTTATTCTCTCCATAGCCTCAACAGTTCTGTCCTTGTCGCCGAACGCAGTCAGTCTGAACCAGCCCTCGCCGTTCTTGCCAAAACCTGCGCCAGGTGTGCCAACAACATTTGCATTCTCAAGAAGATAATCAAAGAACTCCCATGAACCCATGTTGTTAGGGCATTTCAGCCAAATGTATGGCGAGTTCTTGCCGCCTGTGTACTTGATACCAAGCTCGTCAAGTGTGGAAGCCATTACCTTTGCGTTGTTCTGATAGTATTCAATGTTTGCTCTTGTCTGTTTCTGACCCTCCTCAGTGAATACAGCCGCAGCAGCACACTGAACAGGATATGATACACCGTTGAACTTTGAGCCTTCACGTCTGCCCCAAAGCTGAGCGATAGATACTTCACTGCCGTCAGATGCCTTAACAACAAGCTCGTGTGGGATAACTGTATATCCACATCTCATACCTGTGAAACCTGCTGTCTTTGAAAGTGAACACATCTCGATAGCACATTCCTTTGCACCCTCAACAGCAAAAATACTTCTTGGTACGTCCTTTTCTGTAATGAATGCCTCGTATGCAGAATCGTAAATGATGATAGCGTTGTTCTTCTTTGCATAGTCTATCCAAACTCTAAGCTGCTCCTTAGTGTAAACAGAACCTGTCGGATTGTTAGGTGAGCAAAGATAAATAATGTCGCACTTTACGTTCTCGTCAGGCATAGCCGCAAAGTTGTTCTCCTCGTTTGAATCAGCATAAATTACCTTTCTGCCGTTCATAAGGTTTGTGTCAACATATACAGGATATGCAGGGTCAGTGATAAGCACTACATTGTCGTCACCGAAAATGTCAACAATGTTTCCGCAGTCAGACTTTGCACCGTCATTTATCCTGATGTCGTCAGCAGGAATGTCAACACCGAAGCTCTTGTAGTAGCCTGCAACAGCCTCTTTCAGGAAGTCATATCCTGCACCGCTGTCCTCATAGCCCTTGAATGTTTCCTTGACGCCCATTTCGTCAGCGCCCTTTTTCATCGCCTCAACAACGCACTTTGCGATAGGCTGAGTAACGTCGCCGATACCCATTCTGATAATGTCAGCCTCAGGGTGAGACTCAGTGAAGGCCTTTACCTTCTTGGCAATGTTTATAAAAAGATAGTTCTTTTCCAGCTTGAGGAAATTTTCGTTTATACTTGGCATAATTCCAACTCCTTTTCATTTTTGCGACCCGAAGTTTCACGGGTCAAACTTATAAAACGCACACAGCCGCAAAGCACATTCAAAACGCTCTGCGGCTGCCGCTTTTTTAACGCAGTGTCCGCTGCGAAATTTACATTACGATGTGACCTGAGAATACTGTTACAGCGTCGCCTGTAAGATATACAGCCTCGTCTGTGTATCTTATCTTAAGAGTGCCTCCCTTAAGTATAACAGATATTTCCTCGTCCTTTTTGCAGAATCCGTTAAGAACAGCCGCAACTGCTGCTGCACAAGCACCGGTGCCGCAAGCCCAAGTTTCGCCGGAGCCTCTCTCCCATACTCTCATCTTGAGTGTGTGGTCGTCGATCACCTTGATGAACTCAGCGTTCACTCTCTCAGGGAATATCTTGTCATGCTCGAACTCAGGACCTACCTTGTCAATGTCAAGGATATCAACATTGTTCATGAATACAACAGCGTGTGGGTTGCCCATTGAAACGCAGGTGATGTTGTAGTCATTTCCTGCAATGTTCACCTTTCTGTCAACTACCCTGCCGTTCTCGTCAGGCTCAAGTTCAACAGGAACAAGGTGAGGAGCAAGAATAGCCTTGCCCATGTTTACAGTAGCACCGCTTACCTCACTGTAGTGACGGATAAGTGAAACTGTCATGATACCCGAAAGTGTTTCGATAGTCATTTCGTCCTTGTCAACAATGCCGTTATCTCTCATGAACTTAGCAACGCATCTGATACCGTTTCCGCACATCTTACCCTCAGAACCGTCAAGATTGAACATTCTCATCTTAGCGTCTGCGACCTTTGAACGGCAGATAAGGATAACACCGTCGCCGCCGATACCGAAGTGTCTGTCAGACAGACTGAGTGCCAGACCCTCAGGATTGTCTATTCTCTGGTCAAAGCAGTTGAAGTAGATGTAGTCATTGCCGCAGCCCTGCATCTTTGTGAACTCAAATGTCTGCTTTTCAGTTCTCATGTTGTTGATATCAACTATCTCAGTAGTTGACTCAGTGTATTTACTTCTGATAGATGCCGCAATAGCGTTTGCGGTGTCGATAGAAGTCAGACAAGGAATGTTCCACTCAACTGTCTTTCTTCTTATCTTAACAGAATCTCTTGTAGGTATCCTGCCCTTTGAAGAAGTTGAGATAACATAAGCTATCTTTCCGCTCTCGATAAGTGTAAGAGTGTTGTTGTCCTCGTTCTCGTGTATCTTAGCAACTACCTCAGCGTCAATGCCATGCTCGTGAAGCACCTTAGCAGTGCCGTTTGTAGCGTATATCTTAAATCCAAGATCAGCGAACATCTTAGCCGTCTGTGGTATCTCGCCCTTGTCAGAATCTCTGACAGTGATGAATACTCCGCCCTTCTTGCCAAGCTTGTAGCCAGCAGCAGTAAGGCCCTTATACAGTGACTCTTCAAGAGAATTAGAAACTGCAAGTACCTCACCTGTTGACTTCATCTCAGGTCCAAGGTGGTTGTCAACGCCGATAAGCTTCTCGAATGAGAATACAGGAACTTTAACGGCAACATATGGTGAATTTCTGTAAAGACCAGTGCCGTAGCCCATGTCTTTCAGCTTCTCGCCAAGCATACACTTAGTTGCAAGGTCTACCATAGGAACGCCCGTTACCTTAGAAATGTAAGGGATAGTTCTTGAAGAACGTGGGTTTACCTCGATAACATATATCTCGTCATGGTATGCAATATACTGAATGTTTACAAGACCCTTTGTGTTAAGTGCGATAGCAAGTTTCTTTGAACACTCAATAATTCTGTTTATCAAGCTGTCAGAAACGTTCCATGCAGGATAAACCGCAATAGAGTCGCCTGAGTGGATACCTGTCCTCTCGATATGCTCCATGATACCAGGGATAAGGATATCCTCGCCGTCACAGATAGCGTCTATCTCAAGCTCAGTACCCATAAGATACTTGTCTATAAGTACAGGGTTCTCTATTCCCTGGTCGAGAATGATAGCCATGTATTCCTTGATATCATCATCGTTGAATGCGATTATCATGTTCTGTCCGCCGAGAACGTAAGAAGGTCTCATAAGAACAGGATAATGTATCTTATTTGCAACTTCAAGAGCCTCGTCACAAGTCATAACAGTGAAGCCCTGCGGTCTTTTTATCTTAAGCTGTTCAAGCAGTTCGTCAAATCTCTCTCTGTCCTCAGCAGCGTCGATAGCGTCAGGAGGAGTACCCAGAATGTTTACACCATGTTCAGCCATATGCTTTGTGAGCTTGATAGCAGTCTGTCCGCCGAATGCCACAACAACTCCAACAGGCTTTTCAACTCTGATGATGTTCATAACGTCCTCGTCAGTAAGAGGCTCGAAATAAAGTCTGTCAGCAGTATCAAAGTCAGTTGAAACTGTCTCAGGGTTGTTGTTTACGATAACAACGTCATAGCCCTTTTCTTTCAAAGCCCATACGCAGTGAACTGACGCATAGTCGAACTCGATACCCTGACCTATTCTGATAGGACCTGAACCGAATACTATAACAGTCTTTCTGTCATGACCCCTGTTTGCAATGAACTCGCTTGCCTCGTCCTCGTTGTCATATGTTGAGTAGAAGTAAGGTGTCATAGCCGCAAACTCAGCCGCACAAGTATCAACCATTTTAAATACAGCATGAACAGGCTTTTCTATCTTCTTGCCGGTTATCTTCTCGATGACCTTATCAGTATAGCCTATCTTCTTAGCTTCAAGATAAGTTTCCTCGTTGAAGTCATTCTTGAGCGTCTTTTCCATGTCTATAAGCTTGCAGAGCTTGTAGAGGAACCACTCGTCTATCTTAGTGATGCTGTGTATCTCATCAACAGAAACGCCACGTCTGAGAGCCTCGTATACAACGAAAAGTCTTTCGTCTGTGCAGTCAGAAAGTCTGTCATGGATAGTTTTGTCATCAAGGTCAAGCATCTTAGGTGAGATAAGGCAGTCATGACCTATCTCAGCACCTCTTACAGCCTTCATTATAGCCTGCTCAAAAGTTGAGCCGATAGCCATAACTTCACCTGTAGCCTTCATCTGTGTGCCAAGCTCACGCTTAGCATAAACGAACTTGTCGAAAGGCCACTTAGGGAGCTTAACAACAACATAGTCCAGTGCAGGCTCAAAGCAAGCATAAGTCTTGCCTGTTACAGCATTCTTTATCTCGTCAAGAGTATATCCGATAGCTATCTGAGCTGCAACCTTAGCGATAGGATAACCTGTCGCCTTAGAAGCAAGTGCGGAAGAACGTGAAACTCTAGGGTTTACCTCGATAACAGCATACTCGAAGCTGTCAGGGTTAAGAGCGAACTGACAGTTGCAGCCACCCTCTACTTTAAGAGTATCGATTATCTTCAAAGCTGCGGAACGGAGCATCTGATATTCCTTATCGGCCAGCGTAACAGCAGGAGCGATAACGATAGAGTCGCCTGTGTGAACACCAACAGGGTCAAAGTTCTCCATTGAGCAAACAGTGATAACGTTGCCCTTAGCGTCTCTCATTACCTCGAACTCGATCTCTTTCCAGCCTGCGATACATTTCTCAACAAGCACCTGAGTGATAGGTGAAAGATAAAGACCATTCCTTGTGATCTCTTTCAGTTCTTCTTCATCATTAACGATTCCTCCGCCAGTACCGCCAAGGGTAAAAGCAGGTCTGATGATAAGAGGATAACCGATACCAGGCTGATTAGCGAAGTCTACAGCGTCCTCAACAGTATTAACGACCTTAGACGGGATACATGGCTGACCGATAGACTCCATAGTGTCCTTGAACATCTGTCTGTCCTCAGCCTTGTCGATAGTTTCAGGGTTAGCACCAAGAAGCTTAACATTATACTTGTCAAGGAATCCCTCCTTAGCAAGCTGCATAGAAAGCGTAAGACCCGTCTGACCGCCAAGGGTAGAAAGCAGGCTGTCAGGACGTTCTTTTTTGATAACTCTCTTAACAGTTTCAAGAGTAAGCGGCTCAATGTATATCTTGTCAGCCATAGCATTGTCCGTCATGATAGTAGCAGGGTTAGAGTTTATAAGAATAACCTCCAGACCCTCCTGCTTGAGCGCACGGCAAGCCTGTGTACCTGCATAGTCAAACTCTGCAGCCTGACCTATAACGATAGGACCCGAGCCGATAACGAGAACTCGTTTTATATCTTTATTTAAAGGCACTTAAATTCAATCCTTTCTGAAAAGTTTAGGGAAACGCTGAAAGTGAGGAGTGAGGAGTGAGGAGTTATCCCTTCTCACACTCTCGAAAACCGCACCCAGCAGCCCTCTGTGTTAAAGCTTAACGACCTCAGTAAAACATAATGTAGGGGCGAACAGCGTTCGCCCGTTCACTATCACGACCGCCCCATATAAAAGCCGCTCGAATAATGAACACTACAATAGTCATATCAAACACATTCCGTCAGCCACGGGCGAACACTGTTCGCCCCTACTGTTGCAGAAACTGAGATCAATAATTTCTATACTTCAAAAAATCAGAGCTTATTTCTTATTCTCATCAATGAGCTCAATAAACTCATCAAACAAGAAGTCAGTATCATGCGGACCACCACAAGCCTCTGGGTGGAACTGTACAGAAAATGCAGGCTCGTTGAGATATCTGATACCCTCACAAGTGCCGTCATTGGCATTTACATAAAGCACCTTTGCTTCACCCTCAGGGAGCGAATCGTTCTCTACTGCATATCCATGGTTCTGTGATGTTATGTAAACTCTGCCTGTTTCAGTGTTCTCAGCAGGCTGGTTCGCACCTCTGTGACCATACTTCAGCTTGTGTGTCATCGCACCATGTGCAAGCGCCAAAAGCTGATGACCCAAACAAATTCCGAAAGTAGGTATCTTCATCTCAGAAAGCTTTTTAAGCTCCTCGATTATCTCCACATTCTCCGCAGGATCTCCAGGTCCATTTGAAAGCATTATGCCGTCAGGTGCAAGCTCCTTTATCCTCTCTGCCTTTGTGTATGCAGGAACAACAGTTACCTCGCAGCCTCTCTTAACAAGCTCTCTTCCAATGTTGTGCTTTGCGCCAAAATCGTAAAGCACTACCTTTCTCTTGACCTCTCCCTCAGGCTCGAATGTTTTCTCCTCCGAGCAGGTCGTGTTCTTTACAGCCTCAACTATCGTGTAGTTCTTCAGATCTGTCAGTCCGAAGCTTGAACCCTCAGGAACGATCTTTCCGTTCATAACACCCGACTCACGAACTATTTTTGTGAGCTGACGAGTGTCGATACCGTAAAGACCAACGATGTTATGCTGCTTTAAAAAAGTGTCAAGATCACCCTCACAACGGAAGTTGCTAGGCTCTTGACACCAATCTCTAACAATATAAGCTTTAACATGAGGACATTCACTTTCAAAATCCTCAGGAATAACACCATAGTTACCAATTAACGGAAATGTCTGAACAACTATCTGTCCGTAGTAACTAGGGTCAGTAAGTGTTTCGAGATAGCCTGTCATGGCCGTAGTAAAAACAATTTCGCCAATAGCTTCGCCAGCTGCGCCGAAACTTTTACCCTCGAAAATAGTACCGTTCTCCAAAATCAGATACGCCTTCTGCACTATAAGCTCCTCCTTTTTCACGCAAATTTTTACGATTACTATTATAACACAACCGCCTGCCTTTGTAAAGGCTTTTAACACTTTTTTTAGTTTTTATTTTTCAGTGTAAAATAAAAAACGAGCAGACTGAAGTCCACTCGTAAAAACCTTATTCCGCAGCTGCAGATACAGCCCCGCTTTTCTGTTCACGTTCTCTGAAAATAAGTCCGAAGACAAACCTCACTATAGGACCTGCATAGAAAAGCTGCCAGCAAAGAGCCATAGGAAAGTTCATAGCCGTTGTTTCTAACCATACCGCAATAACTTCTCTGCCTGCGTCCTTAAAAAGCAGCGTAGCCGCAAGGCTCATGAGCGGGCACATAAAAATAACAGAGATAACAGATATGGCAAGCACAAGATGAAAAGGATTATCCTTTCTCACATCAACAATGCTGAAAGCCTTTTTCTTTGCTATCTTTCCCACAGCAAAAAAGTCAAGAACAAAGGCTATCGGAGCCATTATCACAAGCTCATGAAAAGCCTTGAGAAATACGGCATTTGACATTCCGCCCATGTTGAGTGCAATGTTGTAGCATATCATGGCGTATACCATCACAAACACCATCAGCACCGTAAAAACTATCTCCTGAAACAAATTCTTTGGCATAAAAAAATCCTCCTTATGATATCAAACCTACAGCCCTTTCGCAGACGCTGTGTTGTTCGTTATCATTCAGAGAATGTGCGTTTCCAATATAAACCTGTCCTAACAATATTCTATTGCTGTATTCCTTACTCATTCATTTTACCATATTTTAAGCCTGCCGTCAATTATCCAAATATGCAGAATATTTTCAAAAACTTGTCGAGAAAAATATATACTTTTACACAAAAAAACAGGCAGACCAAAGCCTGCCCGTATTAAAATGACCCAATATAATCTGTAGGGGCGAACAGCGTTCGCCCGCTTTTACGGCTTATGCAAAGCCTATTTTCTCTTTTTCAACGCCGCTTTAAGCCCTCTCATGATAACATCTCTCGCCTTAACAGCGTCCTCCTTGTCAAGAGGCGGCGTGTCACCAAGAGGATAATCTATACCGAGCTGCTCATACTTTACCTTGCCCATAGTGTGGTAAGGCAGAACGTCAAGCGCTTTCAAAGTCTTGAGCTGTGAGATAAACTCGCCCAGCCTGAAAAGGTATTCTTCCTTGTCCGTGATACCCGGCACAACAACATGACGTATCCATATAGGCACACCATGCTCCGACAAAAACTTCGCAAACGCAAGAATGTTGTCATTGTAGTGTCCCGTAAGCTTTTTGTGTTTCTCACGGTCAATATGCTTGATATCCAGCATAACAAGGTCAGTGCATTTGCAAAGCCTTTCAAACTTTTCCGTGCTGTCAGGCGTAAAAGTGATGCCCGAGCTGTCAAGACAAGTGTGTATCTCCTTTTCCTTAGCCTTTTCAAAAAGCTCCGTCACAAAGTCTATCTGTACCAAAGGCTCGCCGCCCGTGCAGGTAATGCCGCCGTTTTTCATGAACTCTTTTACCGAGTCATATTCCGCCAGCAGACTTTCAACCGTCCTCTTTGTACCAGTGCCTATCTTCCAAGTATCAGGATTGTGGCAGTAAAGACACCGCATAGGACAGCCCTGAAAGAAAATAACAAACCTTATCCCCGGTCCGTCCACCGTACCAAAGCTTTCCGTAGAATGTATAAATCCCTCCATGGGATATCCCTCCTTTTTTATTTCACATAAACGCACGCCCGTTCAGCCTGCACAAACCATTCTGTAGGGGACGGCGCCCTCGACGTCCCGTTTCTGCTCGCTCACAAATTTATATCACCGCACACCTATCCACAAAAAGTAACAAACGAGCGGCAGCTCTCATCCACATAAAACAAGATGTTCCATGTAAGACGACGCCGACCGCCCGTGTGCATATTATCCGCAAAGAAACTCATTCTATGCGGCAAAGCTCAAATTAAAGGCTCTTGTGGAACGTTCTTGAAATAACGTCGTCCTGCTGCTCCTTAGTAAGCTTTACGAAGTTTACAGCATAGCCTGAAACTCTGATAGTGAGCTGTGGATACTTCTCAGGGTGAGCCTGAGCGTCCAGAAGAGTTTCTCTGTTAAGTACATTTACATTAAGGTGATGACCGCCTTTTTCAGCATATCCGTCAAGAAGTCCGATAAGGTTGTCTACCTGTGCCTCTGTTGGTTCAAAGTTTGCCATAGTATTACATTCCTTTCTTAGTATTTATGGAAAACAAGCGGAGAACGAACCTCCGCCGTTTTCTAAAATAGGGAGTTAATCTTCATCTCTGTCAACAGCGTCCTCTTCTGTAGGCTGACAGCAAGCCGTCTTGCCGTCACCGCCACAATCGGAAGTGCTGTAAGTTTTAACGTTCAGACCTTCTTCAGTTTCGTCAATGTCTATCGTAAGATGACCCTGACCGCCCATCATAAGTCTGTCAATGACGTCAACAAGCTCGTTTACCTGAGCCTCGTCCTCGTCCTTTTTAACATTAAACCCCATCTTCGTTAAGCTCCTTAGCTATGCTTTCAATATCAAGGTCGCCCATGAATACCTTGTCGTCCTTGCCAAGAGCGTCAGGAATGATAGAGAATGTGTTTGAGATACCGTCCTGAGCGTGTCTGAATGGCAGCTTAGCAACTGAAGAAAGTGAAGCAGAAGCGCCGTGAGTATCTCTGCCGTGCATTGGGTTAGCACCAGGAGCAAGAGGCACACCGATCTTTCTTCCGTCAGGTGTAGAACCAGTCTTCTTACCATAAACAACGTTAGATGTGATAGTAAGGATAGACATTGTAGGAACACCATCTCTGTATGTGTGGTGCTTTCTGATCTTGTCCATAAATGTTCTAACGAGGTCAACTGCGATCTTGTCAACTCTCTCGTCGTTGTTACCATACTTAGGGAAATCGCCCTCAACTTCGTAGTCAGTTACGATTCCGTCCTCATCTCTGATGCACTTTACCTTAGCGTACTTGATAGCAGAAAGTGAGTCAGCAACAACTGACAGACCTGCGATACCAGTAGCGAAGTATCTCTTAACATCTCTGTCATGAAGAGCCATCTGAACTCTCTCATAAGAATACTTATCGTGCATATAGTGGATAACGTTCAGTGTATTTACATACAGACCAGCCAGCCACTCCATCATATCGTCATACTTAGCCATTACATCATCATAATCGAGGTAATCGCCTGTAACTGGACGATACTTAGGACCAACCTGTATCTTAAGTCTTTCGTCAACACCGCCGTTGATAGCATAAAGCAAGCACTTAGCAAGGTTAGCTCTTGCACCGAAGAACTGCATTTCCTTACCGATCCTCATTGAAGATACGCAGCAAGCGATAGCGTAGTCGTCACCGTGTGTAACTCTCATAAGGTCGTCGTTCTCGTACTGGATAGCAGAAGTCTTGATAGAAGTCTTAGCACAGAACTTCTTGAAGTTTGAAGGAAGCTTTGTGCTCCACAGAACTGTCATGTTCGGCTCTGGTGCAGGGCCAAGGTTCTCAAGTGTGTGGAGATATCTGAATGAAGTCTTTGTTACCATTGGAACACCGTCGATAGAAACGCCGCCGATAGACTCTGTTACCCAAGTTGGGTCGCCTGAGAACAGTGAGTTATACTCAGGTGTTCTAGCGAACTTAACAAGTCTGAGCTTCATGATGAAGTGGTCGATAAGCTCCTGAGCCTCCTGCTCTGTGAGGATACCTCTGTCCATATCTCTCTTGATGTATATGTCGATAAATGTAGAAGTTCTGCCAAGTGACATAGCAGCACCGTTCTGCTCCTTAACAGCAGCAAGGTAGCCGAAGTACAGCCACTGGATAGCTTCCTTAGCGTTCTTAGCAGGACGTGAGATATCGTAGCCGTAGATCTCGCCAAGCTTCTTGAGTTCGCCAAGGGCTCTGATCTGCTCTGAAAGCTCTTCTCTGAGTCTGATGTTCTTAGAAGTCATTCTTACCAGTGAGGTAGCAAGCTGATCCTTCTTGTCCTCAACGAGATAGTCTATACCATAAAGAGCAACTCTTCTGTAGTCGCCTATGATTCTTCCTCTGCCGTAAGCGTCTGGAAGACCTGTGATGATAGCAGCGTGTCTGGCAAGCTTCATCTCAGGTGTGTAAGCGTCAAAAACGCCCTGATTGTGAGTTTTTCTATATTCAGTAAAGATCTTTACAACTTCAGGATCAACTGTGTAGCCGTTCTGCTCGCAAGCATTCATAGCCATTCTGATACCGCCGAAAGGCTGAAGAGAACGCTTGAAAGGCTTGTCAGTCTGGAAACCAACGATCTTTTCAAGATCCTTGTTAAGGTAACCAGGGCCGTGTGAGGTGATAGTAGAAACGATCTTAGTGTCCATATCGAGAACACCGCCGGCTTCTCTCTCCTTCTTTGAAAGCTCCATTACCTGTTCCCAGAGCTTAGTAGTTGCTTCTGTAGGGCCTGTAAGGAAGCTGTCGTCACCGTCATATGGTGTGAAGTTCTTCTGGATAAAATCACGAAGATTGATAGAAGTGTTTGACCATCTGCCGGGCTTAAAGCCTTCCCATTCGTCATAAAACTGTCTTTCCATTTTATACTCTCCTGACATAAGATTTCGGGCAGCACATATTACCTCAATATTCTGTATTGCATACCTATTAATAATACTACCGCTCGTATGTTAAAATAATAACATACTTCAAAATCAAAGTCAAGTCACATTCAGAAATATTACTCTTACGCCATACTTCTTTCATATGTTAGAATTGGTTACCCAATTCACGGAAAATTATTTGAATAAAAAAGTGATCGCCTACAAAAAGCTCAAACATTTTTTTGCTACAAAAGCGGTGCAGAGCATTCCGCTCCCACACCGCTTTGTAATTGATATTTTTGCAATTCTTCTGTTGCTTTTCTGCACCGCTTAGTAGGCTTGCACCTATAGAGGCTCTGCCTCAAGCTCCGACAGGGCTTTGCCCTGTACCCACAATGGGTTTCACCCCTTGACCCTGACCAGGGGCGTGCCCCTGTACCTTTTGCTATCTTCGCTCGTGGGTGCTTTTACTTTGTGTTGGTGATTTGCTCGGTATGGCACTGCCATTCCTCACTCCTCACATAAAAACTACGCTCTCTCGACTTTGAGCAGATTTGTCGTTCCGCTCATTCCAAGCGGTACTCCTGCTGTAATAACGACAAGGTCGCCCTTCTTCAGATAGCCAAGCTCCACAGAACGCTCCAGAGCGTGTCTGATGAGTTCGTCAGTGTTTGTTTTCTCTTCGATAACGCCTGCTCTGATACCCCATGAAAGGCTGAGCTGATGATATGTTGTATCGTCAGTTGTAAGTGCGATTATAGGACAGTTCGGACGGAATTTTGAAAGCGTTCTTGCTGTTGTTCCGCCCTTTGTTACTGTCAGGATTGCTACAGCATTAAGGTCATGGGCAGTTGTAACAGTAGCGTGTGAGATAGCGTCAGTGATAGATGAATTTCTCTCGTCTGCTCTTTTCTTGAAACGTGAGATATAGTCGATATCCTTTTCGGTCGTTTCTGCGATAAGGCTCATGGTCTTGACAGCCTCAACAGGATATTTACCTGCGGCAGTTTCCCCTGAAAGCATTATAGCAGACGAGCCGTCATAAATAGCGTTTGCAACGTCGGTTATCTCGGCTCTTGTAGGACGTGCGTTTGTTATCATAGACTCCAGCATCTGAGTTGCTGTGATAACGTTCTTGCCTGCGTTGTAGGCTTTTCTGATAAGCTCTTTCTGGATAGCAGGTATCTGCTCGAAAGGTATCTCAACGCCCATATCTCCTCTTGCTACCATTATTCCGTCAGCAGCGTCAAGGATCTCGTCGATATTGGCAACACCCTGAGCGTTTTCTATCTTAGCGATAATTCTAGGATTGAACCAGCCAAGGCTCTGAGTAAATTTTCTAAGATAAATAACGTCAGCGCCTGTTCTTACGAATGAAGCTGCGATATAGTCAAATCCCATTTTTGCGCCAAATTCAAGGTCAGCCATATCAGCATCAGAAATGTAAGGCATAGAAAGGTTCACATCAGGTACGTTTATACCCTTGTGGTCAGAAACAACGCCGCCGTGAATTACTTCGCAGACGATATCAGTGTTGTCAACTCTCAGTGCTTTCAGCTCGATATTTCCGTCATTGATAAGTATTCTAGTGCCTACAGAAACGTCCTTTGGAAGCTGTGGAAATGTGATAGAGCAGATAGTTTCATCACCCTCCACTTCTCTTGTGGTAAGTGTGAACGTATCGCCGTCCTTGATAGTAACAGGCTTGTGATCCTTAAAGTTTTTAAGTCTTACCTCAGGTCCTTTTGTATCAAGAAGAGTTGCAATATTAACGCCAAGTTCTTCCCTTAGCTTGCATACAGTTTCAAAACGAGCCTTATGAACACTGTGGTCAGAGTGTGAGAAATTGAATCTCGCAACGTCCATGCCGTTTTTCATAAGCTCACGCATAATGTTTTCGTCATCTGTGGAAGGTCCGATAGTACATACGATCTTAGTTTTTTTCATTTTTACTCTCCTAACATACATTACTATTTCAACGCATTAGCGTTTTAATCCAAAAAAACAAAGCTTTTTCATTTATTATAACCGATTTTGACTTAATCGTCAATAGCACAATGTATAATTTGTGTAAAATCGAAAAACAAAATCATACATTTTTCAAAACAAAAAACGGACGGTCTTAATAACCGCCCGTTCAACATCTTATCTTCCGAAGCAATCCTCGCAAAGCTCACGAAGATCCTTTGCCGCCTTTTCAATATCAGGCTGAGAAACCACCGCAGAAACTACCGCAACGCCGTCAATACCCATGCCCTTAAAGTTCGGCACAGTTTTTTGATTAACTCCGCCTATTATTACGATAGGGATATCCACAGCGGCTCTTATTTCTACAAGTTGTTCCTTTGTGACAGCTCTTGCGTCTGTCTTTGTGTTGGTGGCATACATTGCACCAACGCCAAGGTAGTCTGCACCGTCTGCCTGTGCTTTTTTAGCTTCTTCAAGAGTTGCCGCAGAAATACCTATTATCTTGTCCTCACCGAGGATTTTTCTTGCAACTGCACATGGCATATCGCTCTGTCCCAGATGAACGCCTGCACAATCAACAGCCTGTGCAATATCAAGTCTGTCGTTGATGATAAGCGGCACATTGTATTTGTCCGTTATCTTTTTTACTCTGACTGCAAGCTCATAGAACTCTCTTGAAGTGCAGTCCTTTTCTCTTAGCTGGATAACTGTACATCCGCCTCTTACGCCCTCCTCTACCGACTGCTCGATAGTTTCGCAGGACATAAGTCCACGGTCAGTGCAGAGATAAAGCGTGTAGTCAATTTTCGATTTGTCCATTTTTTTACCCTCTTATCTTTTATCATAAAATAACTTCCATACCTGTCTTGTATGGCTTCAGCCCTGCTTTTTCGTAAAATTTTCTTGCCGACGGATTACACTCCCACACGTTGAGAGTAACATTATAACAGCCCTGCTCCTTAGCGAATTTCTTCACCGCCTCGTAAAGTACCGAGCCGATATGCTGACCTCTGCAATTTTCATCAACGCACAGATCGTCGATATACAAAGTCTTTATATCCGTGAGAACATTGTCGCCCTTATGCTCCTGAAACACACAAAAAGCGTAGCCCTTCATCACATCATTTTCATCAACTGCGGCAAATATAGGCTTGGTTTTATCCTTGAGCATATCTTTAAGCTCGTTATCAGTATACTTTTTCGCACCCTCTTTAAAAAGGTCAGGTCTGCCCTGCTGATGAACTCTCTCTACCTGATAGAGCAAGCTGTTCATTTGCGGTATATCCTTTTCACAAGCAAATCTTACGGTCATTTTTCATTCTCCTTTGTATGAAAAAGTATAATATGCAATGCAAACGGACGAACGCTGTTCGCCCCTGCAAGCAACATCACCACATAAAATTTAGTGGCATCACATTGATATGATACCACTAGATTTGAAATATTGCAATACTAAACTTCTTCTATCTTAGCCTTAGCCGCAAATACCTGACTATTCATTTTGCTGATTGCGTCAATGATAGAAATATGGAAGCTTCCTGAGCCTATCTCTCCAGCATTTTCATATGCGAACTCGCCTGCTATGCCCATGCTTGCAATGCCTGTTACAGCGGCGGTATACATATCGTCGCAAGCACCTGCGAATGAGCCTACAAGTCCTGTTGTCATACAGCCTGTGCCTGTTACCTTTGAAAGATATGGGTGACCGTTTGATATCCTTGCGACTCTTTTTCCGTCTGTTATAGTATCCACCGCACCTGTGATAGCTGCAACGCAGTTATACTTTGCGGCTGTTTTTTTCGCAACGGAAACAGGGTCGTTTTTCTCGTCAGCTTCCGAGGTGTCAACACCCTTTGTGGAAACTTCTAGTCCTGCAAGATATGACATTTCAGAAAGATTTCCTCTGAGTATGCTTATTTCCACATTTTCAAGTATACGCTTTGCAGTTTCATTTCTGAAATTTGATGCGCCTGCTCCAACCGGGTCAAAAACCACAGGAACGCCAAGCTCGTTGGCTTTCTTTCCGGCGGCTACCATTGACTCGACCGTTCTTGCATTGAGAGTACCCATGTTTATAACGAGAGCCTTTGAGATAGAAGTTATATCTGCTGCTTCTGCAATATCGTCTGCCATGATAGGTGAAGCGCCAATGGCGAGAATGCAGTTTGCAACGTCATTTACAGTAACATAATTTGTGATACAATGCACCAAAGGGCATATATCTCTTACCTTGTCTGCTGCTTTCGCACAGCTTTCAATTATAGAGCCCATTATGCTCTTACCTCCTTTGAGAAGCCAAGAAAATTATCAAATACTTTTGCCTTTTTAAGAGCTGTAACGATAACGATAGCAAGAACTGTACCGCCTGCACAGCTTACAAAGAAAGGCAGGATATAAACTGTTATTGCTGCGGCTGGTGCGCCAACGAGAAATCTTGCAACAGGGTATGCAAGAAGTCCACCGAGGACTGATGTGCCGAAAAGCTCGCCAACATAAGCGGCAGGGAGCTTCTTTATGTACTTATAGAGCATACCTGCAACGAATGCGCCAACCATTGAGCCTGGGAACGCAAGGAGAGAGCCAAGTCCCAGAAGATTTCTGAGAAGTGCGGCTGTGAAGCCAACGCCCACTGCCCATGCAGGTCCAAGGAAAACTGCACCGATTATGTTTACAAGGTGCTGAACAGGTGCGCACTTTGAAGCGCCGATAGGGAACGAAACAAGCGAGCCTACCACTGCAAGGGCTACCAATACTGCTGCGAATACCAATTTGTGAATGTTTGTCTTTTTCATTTTTATTCCTCCATATCGTATCGCACCGCCGAACGAAAAAGAGCAAGTTATCCAGCGGCGCACAGACCGTGGCTATGCTATCCGCTCACGATCTGACGTAAATTATTTTCGGTCGGTGCTCCATTGCACCCTCTCACCCCGAAACACGGGTTCCCTCGCTGAATACTTTTTATGAAAAAGTTCGCAAGACGCTCCTCTTGCACATTACATTCTTTTTATATCTGCTCTCATGTAATTGTCCGATTTTTCGTACAATTGTCGAGCTGACATTCAATTTTTATATCATGCGGGCGAACGCTGTTCGCCCCTACATCGAGTTTTCTACTTCTCTGAGCAGAATTTCACTTCTTTGCCCTCGAGTATCATGTTTGTTGTTCTAACGGCACACATCTTGCCGCACATGGAGCAGGTATGTCTGTCGGCAGGTGGGGTCTGCTCAAAGAATCTTCTTGCCTTTTCACCGTCAAGTGCTATCTCGAACATTTCGTCCCAATCCATTTTGTGACGTGCCGCTGCCATTTTATCGTCGATATCTCTTGCACCCTTTACGCCCTTTGCGATATCTGCAGCATGGGCTGCTATCTTGCTGGCGATTATGCCCTCCTTAACGTCGTCAACGTCAGGAAGTCTGAGATGCTCGGCAGGGGTAACATAGCAGAGGAAGTCTGCACCGCTTGCTGCGGCGATAGCTCCGCCGATAGCTGATGTGATATGGTCATAGCCAGGGGCGATATCTGTTACCAGAGGTCCAAGGACATAGAAAGGTGCACCGTGGCATATCTTCTTTTCCATTATCATATTTGCGGCGATCTCGTTCATTGCCATATGACCCGGACCCTCTACCATTACCTGAACGTCCTTTTCCCACGCTCTCTTTGTGAGGTTGCCAAGCTCGACAAGCTCGGAGATCTGAGCAGCGTCGGAAGCGTCTGCAAGACATCCCGGACGGAGTGCGTCGCCAAGTGAGATAGTAACGTCATACTCTCTGAGTATTTCAAGCACCTCGTCATAATACTCAAAGAATGGGTTCTCGTTGCCTGTCATCATCATCCATGCGAAGAGCAGTGAACCGCCACGGGAAACGATATTCATTTTTCTTCCCTCACGTCTGAAAGCTTCGATTGCACGTCTGTTGATACCTGCGTGGATAGTCATAAAGTCAACGCCCTCTTCTGCATGGGCTTTTACTACCTTAAGAAAGTCCTGAGCGGATATCTCAAGGAGGTCTTTATCGAGGTAGCCGATAGCGTCATACATAGGAACAGTGCCTATCATGGCAGGCGACTTTGCTACTAGCTCTTTTCTGAAAGTATTGGTCTTACCGTAGTTTGACAGATCCATGATAGCTTCAGCGCCGAACTTGATAGCCATATCCACTTTCTGCATCTCAATGTCATAATTCTTAGCGTCACCTGAGATACCGAGATTTACGTTTATCTTAGTTTTAAGACCTTTACCGATACCCTCGGCAGAGAGAGCAGTATGGTTCACATTAGCAGGGATCGCCACCTGACCTGCTGCAACAAGAGCCATAAGCTCGTTTACGTCCATATTTTCTTTCTTAGCCACTGTTTCCATTTCAGGGGTAACGATACCCTTTTTAGCGGCTTCCATTTGAGTTTTATAATTTCTCATAGAACAGTTCCTTTCAAATCGTAATAGTCATAAAAGTGATTAACGGGGCTATGTCCTTTGCCCACTGTGAATGATTTTTCTATTGCCTCGGTGATATAGTTTTTCGCCTTTGTTACAGCGGAGAGCATATCCATACCGTGGGCAAGGTTTGCAGTTATGGCAGATGACAAAGTACAGCCAGTGCCATGGGTATTAGGCGAATCAACACGCTTGCAGGCAAGCTTATGAACGCCCTCTGGGGTACAGAGATAATCCACAGCGTCGCCAGTGAGATGACCGCCTTTGACGAGGACGTTTTTTACGCCCATATCCATTATTATCCTTGCGGCTTTTTCCATATGGTTTTCATTCTTTATCTCCAAGCCTGAGATAGCTTCGGCTTCGGGGATATTCGGTGTAAGGAGCGTAACTATAGGAAAGAGCTTTTCCCTCATGGTGGAAACAGTTCCGCCCTCAGAGAGAGCGTCGCCGCTTGTAGCGACCATGACGGGATCGCAGACGATAATACTTGGTTTATACTCATTAAGCTTATCCGCAACTGCTGAAATAATTTCGGCAGTTGGGAGCATACCGAGTTTTACGGCATCGACGTGGATATCCTCAAACACAGCGTCTATCTGTTTTTGTATCTCCTCAACGGGTACGTTGAAAACAGACAGCACACGGGTAGTATTTTCAGCGACGACAGAGGTAATAACGCTCATGCCGAAAGTTTCATTAGCGCTGAAGGCTTTAAGGTCGGCTTGTATACCTGCGCCACCGGAGCAATCCGAGCCTGCCACTGACAAACATTTTAACATACTTTATTCCTTTCTTATGGAAAAGGGGAAACAAAAAACCTCCTGACCATGCAGGAGGTAAATTTACACAAAACTTGCTTCCTACACTGGTCTTGACCAACAGGTTCAAAGGGTCAGGTTTTACCTTCTCAACCCAGCTTTTTGCCTGGGTCCCCCTGCAAACTTTATTCGATTTTTCGCAGTTTTTCTGCTTTTTTATTATAACACTGGTCAGCGAGATTGTCAAGGAAAAATTGTGCAGATATCGCAAGTATTATCGAGCAAACAAAATCGGGCTGTCGAGGGCGCCAGCCCCTACATTTACATTTGAAAATTTGCCGATACAGTTATTCGACAGTTTGTTATGCCGCAAGATTGCTTTGCTTTACAGTATTCTCCTGATAGTGTTTATCTTTCCGCAATACTTGATATTTGCAAGAGGCTGTATTCTGATCCCATAATATGTACTCATGGCATGGACTATTTTCCCACCGCCTATATACATTGCTACATGGCCATAGTTATTACAGATTATCAGGTCGCCTGCTTCTATATTCTTCAAAGACACTGCTTTTCCCATTTTCGCCTGCGAATATACGCTGTTATACATATTCACACCGGCTTTTCTATAGGCTTGCATTGTCAATCCACAGCAGTCCGTTGCCTTATACTTTGTTCCGCCCCAGACATATCTTCCGCCGTTCATGCTTGCGGCATAATCAACGGCTGTTTTTATTCTTGCTTTTCTCTCAGGTGTACGCCTCACACCTTTTCCTACCTTGACGTACTTACCCTTATGATCACCTTCATTGATAAGGACATAATCTGCTCCGCCGATATTCTTGCTCTGACCTGCCACACGCTTATTTTTATCGGTAGTGAGAGTACCCGACACAGCCACAGAGGCTTTTGTATTTGAGGATTTCTTGAACTTACCGTTTTTAAAGCTATAAAGCTGAACGTTTTTATCTATATGATAGTATGTTTTTGCTGCCGTCTTTACGTTGAGGACCGATGACTCTGACTTGGCACTGCCGTTTACCGCTTTGACGGTGACTTTATATTTTGTGGAAGCTTTAAGATAAAGCTTGCCGTCATCGGTTATATTTATATAGTTATCCTTTTTAAGTGCCTGCCATGTATATTTTCTTACATAGCGTCCGTTTACATAGACCTCAAATGTAGTCTTTGATGAAAAGGTGGCGAGATTTTTTACTCCTGCTTCTATTTTGTTTGAATACGCTTGTCTTTTTATCAAAACAGGTTTTGTCATCGAGTCAGCGGCAGAAGCTGTTATAACATTCACATAAGTCTTAGTGGATTCCTGCGGTGCAAATGCCACAAAGCTTATCATTATAACTGATGAAATTATCACTGCTGTTATTTTTCTTATTATGTTGATAACGGATCAGTCCTTTCCAGTTTTTGTATTTATGTACTTATACGATTTCATTTATATTATTATACGCCATAAATTATTACAATCTGTAATAATTAAGTTTCTATTTTGTAAACCTTTATGATAGTATTATACATTTTTGCTTATTATTAGTATGTTAATCTCCTATTTTAATGCAGTTACTGGTGCTTTCTTGCATTATCATGAACGGTATATCATTCTTTATTAATATTATATAAACATAATTTATGACAATCTTACAAATATAAGAAATACATCATCTTATGGTTTGGTCGATTTAATCAAGCGAATTCTATAAATTGGTATTAGTCTTTTGCGTCATTTGCGAAAACGTTTGCTACCATAAAATTACAGTGTTCTCATAGATTGAGAACGATATGTGAAAACTAAAATTATTTTGCGTAAATTAATTGTGAAAAGTGACAAAAAAGCCGTTCACAATCAGTGAAAAAGTTCTGAAAATTAATTTTTTATAAATAAAATATTGCGAATACCATTGACAAACATAGTATACTGTAGTATAATTTCATTAGAAAATACAGAAAACGTTTAAGTTCAGTTACGAGGTATATATTTATAGTGGGTATAATGGAGGTCACGCTGATGAAAAGCATTAATTTTATGGGCGACAATGGTTTCAAAAAAGCACTTGAGAGCGTTGGTGTAACTGCAAGCAGCAGTATCAGCAGCGAGAAGATCTCGGGCTGTTTTAAATATGTTACGGCTGACGATATGTGTATTATCACTGGATACTGCGGTGACAGCCATATCGAAGTGCTGGAGCTTCCTTTTGAGCTTCGCGGCAAAAAGGTCATAGCTGTTGCAGGCGGTGCTTTCGCACATCTTTACGACCTTAAATGTGCTGTTATCTCAAAGGACGTTGTTATCATCGGAAGAAAGGCATTTTACAAATGCTGTTCACTGGTGAATGTGACTATACCTGAGAGCGTAAGGTTTATTGGTGAGATGGCATTCTGCGGTTGTGAATCTCTGAGATTTGCGACTATACCTGATGGTGTTGAAATGATACTGCCTTTCACATTCTACAATTGCGACAGTTTGGAGAGAGCTGACCTGCCTGAGAGCGTAAGAGAGATCGGTGAGTCTGCATTCGGTTTCTGCTCTTCAATGAAAGAAATTTATCTTAATGAAAATATAGTTTCCATAGGAAACGGAGCTTTCCAGAACTGCATTTCTCTGAGAGAGCTTGAGATACCGTCAACAATGATCGAGATCGCAGAGAATGCTTTCACATTCTGCTCAGGTCTGGAAGCGATCTCTATACCATTTGGGATCGAGGTTGTTGGCGACTACGCATTCTTCGGCTGCTCTGCTCTGAAAAAGGTTGAGTTCGCAGGATCTGTAAGAAAGATAGGCGAGTGTGCATTTGCACTTTGTGAGAAGCTCGAGAGCGTTTATCTTCCTGATTCCGTTAGCAGGATAGGCAAGAGAGCGTTTGCTCAGAATACTGTAGTTAAGACGGTGAGAATATCAGGCAAGATCGCTTATGTTGGAAGCGAGGCTTTCCGTGGCTGTAATGCTTTGAGAGAAGTTGTTATCCCATCATCTGTAAAGAAGCTTGGCGCAAAGGCTTTCGTGGATTGCTCTGAGTTACGAAGCGTTGTTATTCAGCATGGTGCCGATGGCATTGCGGAGGACGCTTTTGAGAGAGGTGCCGCCTTGATTACTGCTGACGCTGTTCCTGCACTTGATGACGAAACATTCAGGATAGCCGAGGCTGTTTACAACAAAAATTTCGCTTTATAAAATATATAACCTCTGGATCGGGGCGGCAGCTTTTAAGTTGCCGTCCTTTTTCTGTCTATTTGCAGGTGGGATATATTTCAAGTCGGTAGGATATAGGTCATTGTCGTAGGTACATAAAAAACGAGCGACCAAAGGTCGCCCTACGATATGTAAACAAAAAAAAAATACGCTCTGCATAATGCAGAACGTATTCAGTGGGGTGGGTAGTGAGATTCGAACTCACGGTCTTCAGTGCCACAAACTGACGCGTTAGGCCAGCTACGCTATACCCACCATACATATTAGAAGAAAATACTCGCAGCAGATTTTCATCTGGAACGAGTTTAATGGTACGCCATACTGGATTCGAACCAGTGACCTACCGCTTAGAAGGCGGTTGCTCTATCCAACTGAGCTAATGACGCATACTGTACTCATTGATATCTCAAACTCGGATAAAAGTTTAAGATATATTGGAGCGGGTGATGGGAATCGAACCCACATGACCAGCTTGGAAGGCTGGAGTTCTACCACTGAACTACACCCGCATACTGCCTGACCAGGCGTTTTTGGTGGTCTTTCAAGCTTACCGCTCAATCAACGATATTTATTATACCACTACAAGAGCCTTTTGTCAAGCACTTTTTTATATTTTTTTCATCTAAACTCAACTTTGTGCAATTTTACTTATTTGTTCTTCTTATGTTGTTTCATTTTATTCACTATAACATCTTTGAACAAAAAGCCAACGATACCTGCTACTAGAGCTACTCCAAGCACCACAAGTACAACTGTGAAGTTGCCGCTTTTTACATTGCTCCCCAAAATCGTGGAGAGCATTATTGCTGGAAGTCTGCATGGCATGACATAATAGAAAAAATCCTTCTTGCTTATGGGAGTCAGGGGGACGATATATGAGATAACGTCCTTGGGTATTCCCGGTATGAGATAGAGGATTATAAGGATAACGGTTATCTTTTTCTCATTTTGCAGGAATTTGAATTTTTTTAGCTGTTTCTCGTCAACAAAGGCTTCCACTATCGGTCTGCCAAATTTTTTCACAAGCACGAATATTGCCATTGTGCCAAGGAGCGTACCTAAGAATGATAGCAATCCACCCCAGAACCAGCCGAACAGCACTCCACCCACCACTTGTATAGGCGGTATGACCGCTATGACCACTTGAAGAGCTTGTATGAAAGTAAAGATAAGCACTCCCACAATGCCACTGTAGTTATCAAGCTTACGCTCCAAGGCTGCAATGCCTGCCTTGCTGTGAAGCGCTTTTATAAGAGGTATACACGCCACTGTAGCCATTGCTATGACCGCTATTATTGCAACAAGGCTTATTATCTGTATTTTTTTCTTGTGCCTTGCAGTTTGTATTTTCGCCTCGTTTAATATTTCTTTCTCTTGTTCTTCGTTCATAAAAACGTCACCGTCATTTTCTTCTGAGTATTTTTTTCCTAAACCAATTTATGTACATATCTGTCAACTGTGTGAGGGCATAGTCATAGATAAAGAAAAACAGGTTTGCCGCCGCCCACAGAACAAGCACGGCATACTTGCCAAACATCTCCATGCCCTCGAGCATATCCACCGAAGTAAAGATATACTGAAAAGCCAAAAAGAATATGACTATCGCCACATTGAACACTGCAAGCTTTATTGCCCACACCAACAGGCGGTTTTTCTTTTGGTCGAGATAATATTTAAGTATTGGATAATACCCCATGAACAATATGAAAAGCAGGGTCGCTTCATAATTTGGGGTGACAAAGATGCTCAGCAGGCTCACTGCGCAATAGGTGGCTATCGCCCAGTTTTTATCCACCTCCACTATCATCACAACCATCATGAAGCCGGCAAAGGTAGGGATAGTATAATCGAGCATGGGCAAAAAGCTGCTTGAAAACATCAAAAGCAGGCAGACAGCAGAGCATATGCCGCCAAGTGCCACTCGAAAAGCTATTTTATTTCTCATGGGTCTTTAGCAGCACGGTATAAGGTCGCCGCCCATCATTTCACAGCAGCAGTCTGCACAGCAAAGGGAGGAACAGCAGTCAGGTCCGCTCATGCCACCTGCTTGGTAGCCCTGAGTTGGGTTGCCGCTCATATAGCCGCTTCGCTGTCTGTTCATCTGGGCTAACACGCTTTGGTACTCCATGTTATTTGGGTCGAGCTGAACGGCTCTTGTGAAGTTGTTATAAGCCTCATTGAGCCAGCCTCTGCGGTGGCAGATAGTGCCTTTAAGGAAATACCACTCGGCATTTCTTTCCGAGGAGGACACATTATCAAGTATCTGATCTGCCTGAGTATAGCTTCCGCTTTGGATAAGGCTTCTGATATAGCCTGAGTCAAAGCCCTGCGAAGAGGCATAGCCGTCATAGCCGCTTTCCGCGGACTGGTATCCTCCCCCACGTCTTGAAGTCATGATCTGATCGTAGGCGGCATTTATCTCGGACATTTTCTCCTCAGCTACGTCAGCTAGGGGGTTATCCTGATACTGGTCGGGGTGATATTTTTTCACAAGCTCTTTATAAGCTGATTTTATTTCAGCGTCTGAAGCTGTTGGGGATACGCCTAAAATTTTATAAGGGTCTTTGGAGATCATTGATCGTTATTTCCTTTCCTGTTATTGCGGAATTTTCCGCTTCTTATTTGAGTATAGACATTTTTAAGTCCAAGATACACGATATTATCAAGTATATCACGATATCTTTTAAGATCGAGCTTCACATAGATATCTGCCATTTCGCCCAGGGTGAAGTTTATGCTGTCATCACAAAAGGCGTGAACTTTTTTGAGATAGTCCGCATTTATGCCCTCGGTGGGTGGAAATTTTGCAAGGAGCGGATTGTAGCTTTCACTCTCGTGGTCATCGGGCAGGTCGTCAAGAGCATCGCAGATATAGATAAATCTGCCGAGGAGGTAGCCGAATCGTTCAAGGAGCGGTCGGCGTTCGTCCTGCCTGGTGCAAAGATTTCCTGCAACGGCTTGCATCATAAGTGCGGTAGGCTCGCAGGCAAGGTCTATGCCTGCTGTTTTTTCACGCTCTATTTTATTTTGCAATTCCATTGCGTTTTCAACGGCAGGGGCAAGATCCGGATAAAGGCGAGCCGCTTTCTTATAGGGCTTTTTGAAAAAAGGCAGAAGTGCAAATGCGGCAAGCTTGCCTTTTAGCCCTTTATCGGCTATATCGTCACGAAGCTTATGATATGTGAGTATCACGGCGGCTGAGGACGTATATTTAAGATTGCAGGTACACTTTGCGCACATGGTCTTTTTAAGAGGGTGTGCGATACAGCGTTGCTTTTCTGCGTCAAGCTTCACTCCCCTCACAGAGAGATCCATAAGGGAGAGAAATGCGAAATCGTAGCTAAGGGTAAAGCGTGTCACAAAGCCATAGCGCCTGCCCATATCCTTGCAAAGTCCGCAATAGACAGCTTTATAGATATCATATTCAAACATTCGCATATATGGTTTGAAAGGGCGGACATATCCGAACATAGGCACTCCTTAGATTTTCGTTACTATACATTATAAAACACGATTGTGTATATCCCGTGAAATATATAACATTATACAACAATTTTAAGATAAAAGTCAATAATTTTTATGATAAAAATAAGGGTGGGGTAATGGAGGGATCGAAAAGACAGACGGGATAAAAAATAGTGCAAAATACAAAAGGGCGACCAAAGGCCGCCCCTACATCAGTTTTTTTATAAACAAACGCTGGGATCAGGTCACAGCAAACTGTGAGTTATAGAGATCAGCAT
This sequence comes from Ruminococcus sp. N15.MGS-57, assembly GCF_000980385.1. Taxonomy (NCBI): domain Bacteria; kingdom Bacillati; phylum Bacillota; class Clostridia; order Eubacteriales; family Oscillospiraceae; genus Ruminococcus; species Ruminococcus sp. N15.MGS-57. The sequence goes on along the minus strand of NZ_LARF01000008.1, from coordinate 9,071 downwards.
AGAAGCCGTTCTTTGCCATAAGCTCATCATGACTTCCCTGCTCTACTATGTGTCCCGAATCCATTACTATGATAGTATCTGCGTTCTTGATAGTAGAAAGTCTATGGGCGATTATAAAGCTCGTTCTGCCCTGCATCATTTTCTCAAAGGCACGCTGTACCAATATCTCCGTACGGGTATCTATAGACGATGTAGCTTCGTCCAGAATGAGCATTGGCGGCAGCGAGAGCATTACTCGTGCGATACAGAGAAGCTGTTTCTGTCCTGCGGAGATAGTGCTGTAGCTGTCTGAAATAACGGTATCATAGCCCTTTGGCAAACGCTTTATAAAGCCGTGACAATGGGCTGACTTGGCGGCGGCTATCATTTCTTCCTCGGTGGCGTCAGGTTTGCCATAGCAGAGGTTCTCTCTTATGGTGCCTGTTTTCAGCCAAGTTTCCTGCAAGACCATGCCGTACATACTTCTCATGGAGTCACGGGTACAATCCTTTATAGGCTCGCCGCTTATGCGTATCTCGCCGCTGTCGGTATCATAGAACCTCATAAGGAGGTTTATCATGGTGGTCTTGCCGCAGCCTGTTGGTCCTACGATAGCTGTACGCTGACCGCTCTTTACATGGAGGTTAAAATTCTCGATAAGCTTCACATCAGGCACATAGCTAAATGACACGTTGTCAACGTCCAATGTGCCGTCAACGGAGGTAAGGACAGTAGCGTTAGAGCTGTCAGGTATCTCCTCTGTTTCGTCTATGACCTCAAAGACACGCTTTGCAGAAGCGAATGCACTTTGAAGCTCGGTGATAACGCCTGATATTTCATTGAAAGGCTTTGTATACTGGTTCGCATAGGTGAGGAAACAGCTAAGGTTACCAACTGTGAAGCCCACGCCTTTTATTACAGAGAGTGCGCCCACGATACCGACAGCCATGTAGACGAGGTTGTTTACAAAACGTGTGCATGGGTTGGTGAGTGAGGAGAAGAATGTGGCGTTAAGTCCAACTTTCTGGAGTTTCAGGTTCACTTCTTCAAACTGCTCCTCAGCTTCTTCCTGATAGCCGAATGCTGTTACTACCTTCTGATTGCCTGTCATTTCCTCAACAAGGCTGGTCATATCGCCTCTTGCAACTGATTGCTGGTGGAAAAGCTTGAATGTGTTCTTGGCAATAAATCTTGCGACAAATAGGGAAAGCGGAGTGAGGATAACCACGATAAGAGTTATTTTCACGTTGATAGAGAGCATGAAGCCAAGTGTACCAAAAATTGTACATACGCCTGTGAAAAGCTGTGAAAAGCCCATGAGAAGTCCGTCTGACACCTGCTCCAAGTCGGAGATTATACGGCTGATTATATCACCGTGAGGGTGGGAGTCGATATAAGAAAGGGGTAGCTTTTGGAGCTTTGCGAAAGCATCGTTTCGGATATCTCTTACCACGCAATAGGTTATCTTATTTGTACAAAGTGACATAAGCCACTGGGCAATGCCTGTTACGGTGACTATTACGCCAAGCTTGATGATGATATTGATAATTCCGTCAAAATCTACAAGTCCCTTGGCTATGATAAGGTCAACAGCGTTGCCGACGAGGATAGGAGCATAAAGTGTGGTGGCAACGGTTATGACCGCAAAGACCATGGACAGTATGAACAGCCACATATGCGGTTTTGCGTATCTTAGAAGCGGTCTGAGAGCTGAGGTATCAAGCTTGTTTTTTGTGCTTTGCTTAGCCATTTGCCTGCGCCTCCTTTTCTGAAAGCTGTGAAAGGCATATTTCTTTATATACCTCGCAGCCGTTATAAAGCTCTGAATGAGTGCCGATACCTGCTATTTTGCCATCGTCAAGAACGATTATCTTATCGGCACTTTTTATAGATGAGATTCTCTGTGAAACTATGAAAACGGTCATGCCGCTTGTTTTTTCGTGGATAGCTTTTCTTAGTCTTGCATCTGTGGCAAGGTCGAGGGCAGAGGCAGAGTCATCGAGAATGAGTATCTCAGGATCACCAACCAATGCTCTTGCAATGGTAAGTCTTTGACGCTGACCGCCTGAGAGGTTTTTGCCCTCCTGCAAGATCATTTCGTCAAGCTTATCAGGCTTTTTCTCTACAAAGTCTTTTGCCTGAGCGATATCAAGAGCGTTCCAGATATCCTCGTCCGTGGCGTTTTTATCACGCCACTGCATATTGTGTCTTATTGTTCCTTTGAAAAGTACAGCTTTCTGAGGAACAATGCCTATCATGCCTCTGAGCTGTGAGAATGGGTACTCTTTTACGTCAACGCCGTCAACGAGGACTTCGCCCTGACGGACGTCATAAAATCTTGGTATAAGGTTGATAAGAGAGGTTTTACCCGAGCCTGTACCACCGATTATACCGATAGTTTCGCCTTTCATGGCTTTGAAGCTTATACCCGAAAGGGAGTCGGCTTCTGCTGATGCGTACGAGAAGAAACAGTTCCTAAACTCTACGCATGGGGCATTACCGTCAGTTGCGACAGGCTTATTATCCTTATCGGATACACTTGGCTCCACATCGAAAACGTCATTTATTCTGATAGCGGAAGCCTGCATTTTGGTGATATTTGTAACAAGTATCGCCATAGCAAGGAGTGCTAAGAGTATCTGGTTCATATAGTTTACAAGGGCTATCACTTCGCCCTGTGAGATAAAGCCTGTATAAACCGTTTTGCCGCCGAACCATATGATAGCCATTATTGCAAAGTTTACGATGACATATGTGGCAGGGTTCATAAGGGCGGAAATTCTTCCTGCGATAATCTGCTGGCGTCTAAGTTCTTCTGTATTATCAGCGAACTCTTTCTCCTCGTCTTTCTGACGGGAAAAGGCTCTGATAACTCTTGCGCCTGTGAGAGTTTCGCTTGTCATAAGGTTAGTTTTATCCAGCTTTTTCTGGATATTCTTATACTGCGGGATAGTGATGTGCATTATAAGGTAGATGACATAGGCAAGGCAAGGTGCGATTATCAGGAAGATAAGGGTAAGCTTCACTGAGATAGAGAATGCCATTATGATTGAGCCTAAAACGATAAAAGGCGAACGAAGAAACAGACGAAGGAGGATATTCACACCCTGCTGAGCGGTATTGATATCCGCTGTCATTCTTGTGACGAGGGTATGACTTCCAACGCTGTCTATTTCCGCATAGGACAGTGAATTGATATGCTTGAAAAGGTCACGTCGGAGGGCTGTTCCAAAGCCTAGGGACGCTTTTGCGGCGAAATACTGAGCAGTCAGCGCACAAGCCAGACCACAGAAGGCGAGGAGGACAAGCACGCCACCCATTTTATAGATATAGGGCTTATCTTGATTTTTTATACCCACGTCGATGATATTAGCCATAACGAGTGGCACTGCAAGCTCGAAGCAGGCTTCGATAAGCTTAAACAGCGGACCGATTATGCTTTCTTTTTTATAGTTTTTCAGATACCTAAAAAGCTTCAGCATTTTTCTTTCTCCCAACTAAATAAAATCATATAAATTTTATTATATCATATGTTTTTGTACATTTGTAGACGAATAAGTTAATTCTTTAAAAAAGCGGGGGATAATGCAGGGGTAAAAAGTTTGCCCGTCTTTATACATCGGCATAGTTTGTGATGATTCAAGCCTCGCACCTCCGAGCGGGACGCCGAGGGCGTCGTCCCCTACAATAATCATCGCCGCAGGCGATACCTTCATTCCTCATTCCTCACTCCTCACTTCTCATTCCTCACTCCTCATTCCTCACTCCTCACTTCTAACAAAAAGGGGGTTGACAAAAGGGTGAAAGTGTGCTATAGTCATATCAATAGGTTTAAATGCTATGACGGAAATAAGTAGCCTTTTGCGAAATTTCAGAGAGCTTTCGGTCGGTGCGAGAAAGCATTTCTACAAAGTGTGAATACATTCCTGAGCTGTTCGCTGAGAAAGCTTTTGCGTAAGGCGAAACGTTTTGCACACGTTACAGTGCTATGGCTTCGCTTTCTGCTGAGCCTGTAAGGTCGGGAGTTTCCCCGATAAACTGAGGTGGTACCACGATAATTCGTCCTCTGACAGATATTCTGTCAGGGGATTTTTTATTTATGTACCGCAAAAAAATAATACGGAGGTATGAAAAATGACAGTATTTGAAGAACTGAAAAGAAGAGGTCTTCTCGCTCAGCTTACTGATGAGGAGGAAATAAAGGAGCTTATCAACGCTGGTAAGGCAACTTTCTACATCGGCTTTGACCCGACCGCTGATTCACTCCACGTTGGTCACTTTATGGCGCTTTGCCTTATGAAGCGTTTGCAAATGGCAGGCAATAAGCCTATCGTTCTTATCGGAGGCGGTACGGCTATGATAGGCGACCCGTCAGGCAAAACAGATATGAGAAAAATGATGACAAAGGAAACTATCAACCACAATGTTGAATGTTTCAAAAAGCAGATGTCACACTTCATTGATTTTTCTGATGACAAGGCTATTATTGTAAACAATGGCGATTGGCTTCTCGACCTTAATTATGTTGATGTACTTCGTGACGTTGGTGCTTGCTTCTCTGTAAACAAGATGCTTACATTCGAGTGCTACAAGCAGAGAATGGAAAGAGGACTGACTTTCCTTGAGTTCAACTACATGATAATGCAGTCCTACGATTTCTACAGACTTTTCCAGGATTACGGCTGTAATATGCAGTTCGGCGGTGACGATCAGTGGGCTAATATGCTGGGCGGTACTGAGCTTATCAGAAAGAAGCTTGGCAAGGACGCTTACGCAATGACTATCACTCTCCTGCTCAACTCTGAGGGCAAGAAAATGGGCAAGACAGAAAAGGGTGCTGTATGGCTCGACCCTGAAAAGACTTCTCCATACGAGTTCTATCAGTATTGGAGAAACGTTGGCGACGCTGATGTTATCAAGTGCCTGAAGATGCTCACATTCGTTCCTATCGAGGAGATAGAGGAAATGGAGAAACACATGGAGGGTGCTGAATACAACAAGGCTAAGGAGCTTTTGGCTTACGAGCTGACAAAGCTTGTTCACGGCAAGGAGGAGGCTGACAAGGCTGACGCTGCGGCAAAGGCTATTTTTGCAGGCGGTGGAAACAGCGACGATATGCCTAGCACGACTATTGCGGCGGCTGATCTTACTGACGGCAAGATAGGTATTCTTACGCTTCTTGTTAAGTGCGGACTTTGCCCTTCAAATGGCGAGGCTAGACGTCTTGTTACACAGAACGGCATTGCGGTGAATGGTGAGAAGTTCACTGACCCTAAGGGTCTTGTTGATCTCTCTGAGCCTGTTGTTATCAAAAAGGGTAAGAAGATCTTCCACAAGGCTATTGCGGAATAATATAGTACAAAATAATTTCCACGGGTGGACAGAAGTTCACCCGTTTTTTTGTATATAAATATAAGGTATTTTGCAATATTCATAAACATTCACACAAAATACATATAAGGTTTAGCTATATTTAAAGTTATTCATATATACTTTTAATCAAAGGAAAGTTTACACGAAACATACGAAAAAATCACGAAAAGAGGCGTGGATATGAATGGCAATCAGGAAGTGTTCAGACGGATAGAGAAAAAATATATCGTTGATGAACCGACTTATGAAAAGCTTATAAAAAAGCTCGATGGGCATTTTGTCAAAGACAGATATTACAAAAGCACTATCTGCAACATATATTATGACACACCAAGTCATCAGCTTGTGAGAAACTCCATTGAAAAGCCTGTTTACAAGGAAAAGCTGAGAGTGAGGAGCTACGGCGTACCTAATGATGAAGACATGGTCTTTGTGGAGCTTAAAAAGAAATACAAGGGTGTGGTCTACAAGAGACGTATTGAAATGACCCTTGCACAGACCCGTGATTTCTTTGCAGGCAAAGATGTACCTCATGATAATCCACAGATAGAGAACGAGCTGAAATATTTTCTCAAATTCTATGAGGGCATTGCTCCTGCAATGTATCTTAGCTATGACAGGCTTGCTTACTGCGGTGCAGAAGACCCGTCCCTCAGGCTGACCTTTGACACGCACATTCTTTACCGTGAGGAGCAAAAGGAGCTTGACAATGGCATTTGGGGCAAAGAGCTTCTGCCTGCTGGCATGAGGGTAATGGAGATAAAGATACCGAACGCTATGCCACTTTGGTTATCGGCTATACTTGATGAACTGGAGATATATCCTGCGTCATTCTCAAAATACGGAACTGCGTATCTTAATGAATTTTCTGAAAAAATACATAAAGGTAAGGTGATAAGCTGTGCTTAATTCAACTACTCTTGCGGCTACTACTGTGACCACCACTGAAACGACCGTGGCGGCGATAACTACAAACGAATTTGTTTTCTGCACTGCGGCTTCGTTGGTGTTTGGTCTTATAATAGCGTTTGCATTCAACTTTAGGCAGAAAAAAACTAAGAGCTTTATGATGACGCTTGCTTTGCTGCCTGTGATAGTACAGGTAGTGATAATGCTTGTAAACGGAAACATCGGTACCGGTGTGGCTGTTATGAGTGCATTCAGCTTGGTAAGATTCCGTTCTGTACCGGGAAGTGCCATGGACATATGCGCTATATTCCTTTCAATGGCTGTCGGTCTTGCGACGGGCACGAACCACCTTGCGTTGGCTCTTATGCTTGCTGTGTGCGTGAGCCTGCTGAACATTATTTACACGCTTCTGCCTATTGGCAAAAAGAAGTCGGGTCACAAGGATCTTAGTATCACTATCCCTGAAAGCCTTGATTACACTGAGGTATTTGACGATATATTTGAAAAGTATCTTTCAGAATGTGAGCTTGTTTCGGTAAAGACCACAAATATGGGAAGTCTTTTCAAGCTGAAATACCGCATTGAGCTAAAGGGTGATGCTAACGAAAAGCAGCTTATTGACGAACTTAGATGCAGAAACGGCAACCTTGAGATAATGTGTGCAGTGGCAGCAGACATTGAGGAACAATCATTCTGACAAAATAACAAAAGTATCCATAAGCAAAACCGCACAAGGCTAAAGCGGTCTTGTGCGGTTTTTTTCAACCTTTTTTACCATACAAGGGGGTATTTTCATGAAAATTTCGGACACTAAAAAGCTGGCAGCTATCACGGCGGCGCTTTTTATCACGGTAACTGCTTTTTCAGGCTGTTCAGAGAGTGCAAATTCTTCACAGACCACAAGCAGTGTTTCTCAGGCGGCAAAGTCTGACATTGACGCAAGCATTGCGGCAGAGGATATTGACGTTGGATATGACGAGGAAAGCTCAGTAGGGATCAGATTTGCTGATGGCAGTGCGGCTATAGACGGTGAGGGTGCGACCTCAGAAGGGGAAACTGTTACCATTTCGCAGGCAGGCACTTACATTCTTTCAGGCACGGCGACCAACGGCAGGATAATCGTTTCAGCGGACAAGACGTCTGAAATAAAGCTTATTTTCAATGGAGTTGACATAACTTGTGCTGACAACGCTCCCCTGCTTGTGAGCAAAGCTAAAAAAGTTTATATCGTGCTGGAGGACGGCATAGAGAACGTTTTGACGGACAGTGCAAGCTACTCTTTAGGAGAAGATGACAGCAACACAGACGGTGCTATTTTCTCCAAAGCCGACCTTACTATAAACGGCAGCGGTACACTTACTGTGAATGCGAACTACAAGCACGGCATAGTTTCAAAGGACGATCTTGTTATCACTGACGGCAATATCAATGTGACCTCGGCTTCAACCGCTATGGAGGGCAAGGACAGCGTTAAGATATCTGGCGGAACATTCAACATTTCCGCAGGCACGAACGGCATAAAATCCACTAACGCAGAGGCTTCTGACAAAGGCTTTATAAGCGTGACAGGGGGAAGCTTCACAGTAGTCGCAAACAATGACGCATTCGAGGCGGAAACTGTGCTTTCTATCGAGAACGGAAGCTTTGACATCACCACAGGAGGTGGAAGTGCAAACGCTTCTATGAAGTCTGACGGTACACCAAACAGAAATTGGCAGAACAACATGAGCAACGGTGGTGGTGGTCCGAACGGAATGGGCAGACCTGACGATAACGGAAACGGTATGGGTGGAGATCCGCCTGCAATGCCTACGGCTGACGACACGGGACTGACTATCGAGACTACGGCCAACACTACTACAGACAGCGACAGCACAGATACAACGGACAGCACTTCAACATCTGCAAAGGCTTTAAAGGCAGGCAACGAGGTGAACATAAGCGGCGGCGAGTTCAAGATAGATTCGGCAGACGATTCAGTACACAGCAACGGAAACATTGTTATAACAGGGGGAAACATTTCTGTGGCGTCTGGTGACAACGGAATGCACGCTGACGGAAATCTGACCATATCCGACGGCACTGTAGACATCACAAAGAGCTACGAGGGCATCGAGGGATCTATCGTGACAATAGACGGTGGCACCATATCAGTGGTAGCAAGCGATGACGGAATAAACTGCGCAGGCGGAAGCGACACTAGATCAACAGACAGAATGGGTGCTGACCAATTCTCGTCACAGGACGGTGTTGAACTTAACATCAACGGAGGAACTGTAACCGTTGACGCTGACGGCGACGGACTTGACTCAAATGGCAACTTCACAATGGCAGGCGGTACAGTTTGCGTTTGCGGACCTACTAACGGTGGCAACGGTGCACTTGACTACAACGGCACTGCAACTGTAACAGGGGGAACGCTCATCGCCTGTGGTGCAGTTGGAATGGAAGAAGGCTTCGGTGACAACTCCACACAATACAGTGTTCTGCACGATCTTGGTTCGACAGTTTCAGCAAACGAAAAACTGACTATCACTGACAGTGACGACAAGGAGATCTTAAGCTTTACCCCAATAAAGACTTGGCAGAGCGTTGTATTCACAAGCACTGACCTGAAGGAAGGCGAAACCTACACCATTACGGCAGGGTCGCAGTCGGAATCCGTGACTATTGACGGCATTGTTACTTCTAATTCCACGGGAATGAGCTTTGGCAGAGGTCATGGCGGAGGACGTGGTTTCTGATATGAACGAAAAAAGGGGCTGTAAAAAAAGTCCCCAAGAAAAAAGGCTGCGATCTTGCCAAAAAGC
>NZ_LARF01000072.1:0-3956 GCF_000980385.1 Ruminococcus sp. N15.MGS-57 | reverse complement strand
AGTAGAAATCTACTACCGCTTCATCGGCAAAATCGACTGACCTTTCTTTTTTACCCAACAATATCTTTAATTAAGGGAGACGGGGGTATCATATCCTGATATAACGATGATATCGGGACTTTGCAGGGTGCTGGGCATTTCTGAGCACGAGCTTTGCACGGCGAGCGAGGACAATCAGCAGAGAGAGGCTGAGTTTATGGCGCGAAGTTATAAAAGCTTTGTTCGGGGGTACACTATCATAACTGGGATAGGCTATCTTGCGGCGATAATACCGAGCTTTATTTATAATGTGGCTCATGGTGGTATAGGTTGGTTCATGGTGCTTATCACGTCGCTGATGCTGACGTTTTCTTTCATAAATGTGCCTGTGCTTGTGAAGAAAAACAGGGCGTTATGGACGTTAGGTTCTGCGACGGTCTCGCTTATGCTTCTTTACGCCGCAGGGTGCGTTTATTCACACGGGGATTGGTTTGTAATGGCGACACTTGGAACACTTCTTGGGGAGGCTATCATATTTTTGCCTTTCGTGCTGAGAAGTGAACAGCTTGAAAAGTATGTGAGAAATTGCAAGGGGCTTATCTGCATGGCGGCGGATTCAGTACTGACTTTTGCATGCGTTGTTTTTGGTACGCTGAAATACGGTGACGTGGTAGACCTTCGTGAAGGCATGGCCGCTACGGTGACTTGTGTGGCATTGGTGTGGGCTGTGTTCCTTATTATAAGGTATCTAAAGGTGAACGGCTTTTTCAAGGGTGCACTTTGCTTTGTGGCATCTGCGGTATGGGTAGTGGCAATGACTGTGCTGAGCAATGCGTGGAACGGCATGAAACTGTCTGAGATATTTTCGGTGAAAGGTGCTGACAACAGCCGCTATGATGTTATAGTCTGCCTTTGTCTGGCGGGAGTTGCGGCGGTGCTTGCTATTGCAGGTGTAGTGTTTAAGTTTGCGAGAAAGAGGTCGCAGGATAGGTAGTGCTGAGGAGATAAAAGAGATATACAAAACGGATAGGGACAATTTGGACTTTGTGGGACGTCGAGGACGCCGTCCACTACATAAATGTGATCGGGAATAGGAAATACTGCACTTGGGTGAAAGCTTGGGTGCGGTATTTTTATTTTTATGTGAATATTTTACCCGTATATGTCAAAAATAATGCCAGAGGACTTATGCCGCCGATAGCATAAGACTGCCGTGGGCGCAACAGTGGCTGCGGAAATCATATCGGAGAAAGGTTTTGTGTGTATGAAAAAATTCAGTATCAGAAATTCACACGCAGGCAAGGCTCTGGGAGCGAAGGGTGTTTACATTACACTTGCGGCGTGTCTGCTGGCTCTTGGCGGTGCGGGTATAGCTGCATATAACAAGGCTATGGAGGATATCACCGACAATCTGACTATTTCGAGCGTTGACAGCACTGCGCCAAAGCAGGCTGATAACAAGAAAACGGACGTTAAAAAGGACGAAAGCTCCAAGCCGGATGTGGACATTCAGACACAGCCAAATGTTATGCCTGTGAACGGTGAGATATTAGAGCCGTTTTCTAATGGCGAGCTTGTGAAGTCGGAAACTCTCGGCTACTGGAAAACCCATGACGGCGTTGATATCAAAGCTGACCTTGGCGAGCCTGTCAAGGCGATGAACAAGGGCACTGTTACAAAGATATGGGACGACCCTCTGTGGGGCAACTGCATGACTATCGACCATGGAAACGGCATTGTAGGGCATTACTACAATCTGTCAAAGGAAATGTCCGTCAAGGAGGGTGACGAGGTGAATGCAGGGGAGGTCATAGGTGCTGTGGGCGACACTGCTCAGGCGGAAGTGGCAGAGCTTTCTCATCTGCACTTTGGCTTGAAAAAGAACGGTCAGTGGATAGACCCTATCGAGTTTATTGACCCTGCGGACAAATAAGCTTTCTTCATTTTGGCGCTTTGTAATACAAAGTGCTGATGTTATAATCCCCCATATAACGCCGCATCTGAAAATTTTCGGGTGCGGTGATACATATGTATTGCAGAATAGAGAGAATTGTGCTATAATTATACTTTAAGGCAATATTGCTGATGTTTTTACACAGAACATAGAGTGGTGGGACGCCGAGGGCGTCGTCCTCTACGGTCTGTTTTATATTGTGTGGATAATGTATAAATTATTGTGAGGTATAATAATGAAAAGCAAAAGAATCTATCCTGCGTTCACTATATCGAAAAAAGGGGAAATGTCCCTGAAAAACGGTCACCCATGGGTGTATTGTGACGAATTGAGAAACGAGCCTGAGGGCTTGAAAAACGGTGAGCTTTGCGATGTTTTCTCTGAAAAAGGTTCTTATCTTGGAACGGGTTTTCTCAGCCTTAACAGCAAGATAAGGATAAGGATCTTATCTGACAACGCAAATGAAAATTTCTCGGAAAACTTTTTCCGCAGACGTATCCGCTATGCTATAGATTACAGAAAAACTGTTATGGGTGACGACTTTTCGGCTTGCAGGCTTATTTTTGGCGAAGCTGACGGCATGCCGGGGCTTACTATCGACAAGTATGGAGATATACTTGTTTCGCAGGTGCTTTCCTACGGCATGGATATGATAAAGGATATGATATTCAGGCTTCTTGTTGAAGAGCTTGAAAAGGACGGAGTTAAAGTTTCGGGCATAATGGAGCGTAACGATGTCGCTATCAGAAAGCTGGAGGGCTTGGAGCAGTACAAGGGCTGGTATAGGGCTGAATTTCTCCCTGAACCACCGTCAAATATCACTGAGATAACGGAGAATGGCATACGCTATGAGGTCGATGTTGAGAACGGTCAGAAAACTGGATTTTTCCTTGACCAGAAATATAACCGCCTTGCGGTGTCGAAGATAGCAAAGGGCAAGAAGGTCCTTGACTGCTTTACCCACACAGGTTCGTTCGCACTCAATGCGGCAATGGGCGGTGCAAGGCATGTTACGGCGGTGGATGTTTCACAGTTCGCTGTTGATACGGCTAGGGAGAATGCTGAGAGAAACGGTTTGACGGACAGAATGGATTTTCTTTGCGCAGACGTTTTCGATCTGCTCCCGAAGCTTCTTGAGGAAAAGGCTGATTATGACATGATAATCCTCGACCCGCCCGCTTTCACAAAGAGCAGAAAGACAGTTGGAAGCGCTGAGAGGGGATATAAGGAGATAAACTACAGGGCAATGAGACTTCTGCCAAGGGGCGGATATCTTGCCACTTGCTCATGTTCGCATTTTATGGAGAACAGGCTATTTGTGAAAATGGTAATGAGTGCTGCAAAGGATGCAGGCGTTCAGCTCAAGCTTATTGAAGCAAGACAGCAAGCACCTGACCACCCGATACTTCTCAATGTGCCTGAAACGGATTATCTGAAATTTTATCTTTTTCAGGTGGTGTAGGTGTTGACAAATAAGCCGTAATGTGATATAATATAGCTGTCGAAAGACCTGATATATCACAGTTTGTCTGCTGTGTTCGGACATAAGTCACAGGTATCTTGGGTATCTTGGCTTCCAGTCGACGAAATAGACTTTTCAGCCCTGTTGTTTTTCAGCAGGGCTTTTTATTTTGCATTTTGGTGTTGACAAATGCTTGCGGATATGCTATAATATAGCTGTCGAAAGACCCAATATATTTCAGCGAGTCTGCTGAGTTCGGACATAAGTCACAGGTATCTTGGGTATCTTGGCTTCCAGCCGACGAAATAGACTTTTCAGCCCTGTTGTTTTTCAGCAGGGCTTTTTATTTGTATTTTTGTAGGTTTGTCAATCATATTGGACACTATTATTAAGAAATTCGATAGGCGAAAACCATTTGAGGGGACGCATAGGACGGTTGTTTGTTCGACTTAAACGTGCAGCTAGCTGCACGTTTAAGTCGTCGCAGGAATAAAACCTATGGCACGAATAGAATTTGTTGTGATCTTCTCGGTGACTGCGCTCTACTTTGCCATTGTGCCT
>NZ_LARF01000074.1:0-3976 GCF_000980385.1 Ruminococcus sp. N15.MGS-57 | reverse complement strand
CCCTGGCGGTCTTTCAAGAGACCGTGCCGGATTTGAGGTCCGTGACGTTCACTATACTCACTACGGCAGAATGTGTCCTATCGAGACGCCTGAAGGTCCTAACATCGGACTTATCTCTTACCTTGCTTCTTTCGCAAGGATAAACGAGTACGGCTTTATCGAAGCTCCTTACAGACGTGTTGACAAGGAAACAGGCGTTGTAACTGACGAAGTTGTTTATATGACGGCTGACGTTGAAGATAACTACATGGTCGCTCAGGCAAACGAGCCTCTTACTGAGGATAACAAGTTTGCCAGACCTAAGGTAAACGGCAGATACAGAGATCAGATCCTCGAGATAGAGAGAGAGAAGATCGACTTCATGGACGTTTCACCTAAAATGGTAGTTTCTGTGGCTACTGCTTGTATCCCGTTCCTTGAGAACGATGACGCTAACCGTGCGCTCATGGGTTCAAACATGCAGAGACAGGCTGTGCCGCTGCTCAAGACTGAGTCTCCTATCGTTGGTACTGGTATGGAGTACAAAGCTTGTCTTGATTCAGGCGTTGCTGTTGTTTCTAAGAACGCAGGTGTTGTTGAGAGCGTTGACGCTGACAAGATCGTTATCCGTGAGGACAGCGGTATGCTCAGAACTTATGAGCTGACTAAGTTCAAGCGTTCAAACGCAGGTACTTGCACAAACCAGAGACCTATCGTCAATAAGGGCGAGAGAATTGAAGCTAATCAGATAATCGGTGACGGCCCTGCTACCTCAAACGGTGAGCTTTCACTTGGTAAGAACGCTCTTATCGGCTTCATGACCTGGGAAGGTTACAACTACGAGGACGCCGTTCTTCTGAACGAAAACCTTGTAAAGCAGGATAAGTACACTTCTATCCATATTGAAGAGTATGAGACAGAGGCCAGAGATACAAAGCTCGGACCTGAGGAGATCACAAGAGATATACCTAACGTTGGCGAGGACGCTCTTAAGGATCTGGACGAGAACGGTATCATCAGAATAGGCGCAGAGGTTCGCTCAGGAGATATACTTGTTGGTAAGGTAACACCTAAGGGTGAAACTGAGCTGACAGCAGAAGAAAGACTTCTGAGAGCTATCTTCGGCGAAAAGGCTAGAGAAGTTAGAGATAATTCTCTTAAGGTACCTCACGGCGAGGCCGGTACTATCATTGATGTTAAGATATTCACAAGAGAGAACTGCGACGAGCTTTCTCCTGGAGTAAATATGCTCGTCAGATGCTACATCGCACAGAAGAGAAAGATCTCTGTGGGCGATAAGATGGCGGGTCGTCATGGTAACAAGGGTGTCGTTTCAAGAATACTCCCACAGGAGGATATGCCATTCCTTGAGGACGGTACTCCGCTTGATATCTGTCTTAACCCATTGGGCGTACCTTCTCGTATGAACATCGGTCAGGTGCTTGAGGTTCATCTTGGTATGGCGGCAAAGGCTCTTGGCTGGAAGATAATGACTCCTGTATTCGACGGTGCTCACGAGGCAGACATCAGAGAATGCTTCAAAATGGCTCAGCAGAATTATCTGGAGCATAAGGACGATGAGTTCACTCTCCACACAATGGACGAGGTCATCAACCCTAACGCACTGAGCATGAGCGAGGACGGCAAGTTCACTGTTTATGACGGAAGAACAGGCGAGAAGTTCGATAACAGAGTTACAGTCGGTTATATGTACTACCTGAAGCTCCACCACCTCGTAGACGATAAGATACACGCACGTTCAGTTGGTCCTTATTCACTGGTAACACAGCAGCCACTCGGCGGTAAGGCTCAGTTCGGTGGTCAGAGATTCGGAGAAATGGAAGTTTGGGCGCTCGAAGCTTACGGTGCTGCTTACACACTTCAGGAGATCCTTACAGTTAAGTCTGACGATACTGTGGGAAGAGTCAAGACATACGAGGCTATCGTTAAGGGACAGAATGTTCCTAAGCCTGGTGTTCCTGAGGCGTTCAAGGTACTTGTTAAGGAGCTTCAGTCACTTGGTCTGGATCTCAAGGTACTCAACATCAATAACGAGGAAATAGATCTTAAGCAGTCGTTTGACGAGGACGAGGAGCTTGTTCCACAGCCTGCTATCGAAGATCATATCGATTTCGGCGTTGACGAGGGCGATCTCGACGAGGGCTTCATGGCTGAAGACGAGAACGGCACTTCCGAACTGGAGGGCAGCGCAGCTTCCGACGAGTCTGATCTGTTCCTTAATGACGGTGAATAATTTTGCACAGTAACTAAATAAGCTGAGGTCAAAGGGCGGAAGGCTCCGCCCCTGCGACCGTTTCATATAGAAGTCGGCTGTTGCCGTGCTTCAAACTAAACAGGAAGAGGGTACTGCTGTTGGAATTCAATGAGTTTGCATCAATCAAGATCGGTCTTGCTTCGCCTCAGAAGATCCGTGAGTGGTCTTACGGCGTTGTTACCAGACCTGAAACAATAAACTATCGTACTCAGAAGCCGGAAAAGGACGGATTGTTCTGCGAAAAGATATTCGGACCTTCAAAGGACTGGGAGTGTCACTGCGGTAAATATAAGAAAATTCGCTTTAAAGGCAAAGTCTGCGAGCGCTGCGGCGTTGAGGTAACAAGAGCCAAGGTTCGTAGAGAGAGAATGGGTCACATCGAGCTTGCTGCACCTGTTTCTCACATTTGGTATTTCAAGGGAACTCCGTCAAGAATAGGACAGATGCTTGAAATATCACAGAAAAGACTTGAAGAAGTTCTTTACTTCACAAAATACATCGTTATAGATCCAGGTAACACTGAGCTTATCAAGGGTCAGCTCCTTACTGAAAAGGATTATAGCGAAATGCAGGAAAAGTATGACGAGGACGAGTTCAGAGCCGGCATGGGCGCTGAGGCTATCAAGGAGCTTCTTGAAGAGATCGACCTCGAGAAGCTCTCAGAAGAGCTTAAAACTGAGCTGAAGGATCTTCCTGCGGGTCAGAAGCGTATCAAGCTTCTGAAAAGACTGGAGATCGTTGAGGCTTTCAGAACATCAGGCAACAGACCTGAGTGGATGATACTGGAGGCTATACCTGTTATACCACCTGATATCAGACCTATGGTACTGCTGGACGGCGGAAGATACGCAACCAGCGACCTTAATGACCTTTACAGACGTGTTATCAACAGAAATAACCGTCTTAAGAAAATGCTGGAGCTTGAAGCACCTGACATCATCGTTAGAAACGAAAAGAGAATGCTTCAGGAAGCTGTTGACGCACTTATCGACAACGGCAGACACGGCAGACCTGTTACAGGTCCTAACAACAGAGCATACAAGTCACTTTCAGATATGCTCAAAGGTAAGCAGGGACGTTTCAGACAGAACCTTCTTGGTAAGCGTGTTGACTATTCAGGACGTTCTGTTATCGTCGTAGGCCCTGAGCTTAAGATGTATCAGTGCGGTCTGCCAAAGGAAATGGCTCTTGAGCTGTTCAAGCCTTTCGTTATGAAAAGACTTGTTGACACCAATCCTACTATCAACATCAAGTCTGCAAGGAAAAAGGTAGACAGAGCTGAGCCAGAGGTTTGGGACGCACTTGAAAACGTTATTCAGGGTCACCCTGTAATGCTCAACCGTGCGCCTACACTTCACAGACTTGGTATTCAGGCATTCGAGCCTATCCTTGTAGAGGGCAGAGCTATCAAGCTTCACCCACTGGTTTGTACAGCGTTCAACGCTGACTTCGACGGCGACCAGATGGCTGTTCACCTGCCGATCTCAGCAGAGGCTCAGGCTGAGGCAAGATTCCTTATGCTGGCTGCCAACAACCTGTTGAAGCCTTCAGACGGACGCCCTGTTGCAGTTCCTACACAGGATATGATACTTGGTTCTTACTACTTAACACTGAAGAAGGACGGCGAGCCTGGCGAGGGCAAGGTGTTCAGAGATGTGAACGAGGCTCTTAGGGCTTGCGATCAGCACATCGTTTCACTTCACGCTGCTATCAAGGTAAGAA
>NZ_LARF01000075.1:0-4146 GCF_000980385.1 Ruminococcus sp. N15.MGS-57 | reverse complement strand
GAATAGTCCTAATTTTAACCTATCAATATCGGCTCCTGATATCTGTTTGTACGAATCCATAAGATTTTGAATCATATTTAATGACGAGCGGTTCGAAGGATCAGTTACATAGTGTATTGTCGGCGAAAACTTATTATAAGAAAAAATGGCTTTGGTTTATAAGCATATTACTTCTTCGTTGTCACACTCTTAACAGCCGACCATTCTCCATAATATTTAGTACCCTTTACAAGCGTATAGGAACGTACCTTAACATAGTATTTCTTATTTGCCGAAAGCTTTGAAATCGTCATTTTGTCGGTCTTGTTGTTTGCAACATCAAGCTTCTTTGCGCCTGTAAACTTAGAGTTTGTGGCGTACTGCACCTCATAACCTGTTGCAGAGCCTTTCTGCGCCCAATCAATAAAGAAAGCCTTTGACTTCGCTGTGAGCTTCTGTATCTTCTGCTTGGCAGGGTTTATCTTGAATGTCTTGCTGACAGTTCCGCCGTATTGTCCTTTGCCTGTTATCTTTACTGTGGCTGTTCCTACCTTTTTGTTGTTTGAATATGAAACTGTGTAATCTGTGCCGCTTTTAAGCGTCTTGCCGTTGTATTTTACCTTTACGCTCTGCGTGATATTCTTTCCTGTGTATGTCTTTGTAGAAATACCTGAGATAGCTGACTTTGTAATGTCATACTTTGCGGCGGTAACATTTTTGCTGTCTGACCATGCTCCATAGTATACCTTTTCGCCAACGTTTGTGTAGGAACGTACACGAACATAATATTTATTTCCTGCTGTCAGACCGCTTATGGTGAGAGTATCAGGCTTGTTTGCGGTAAGCTTTTTAACTGTGCTGTCCTTAAAATCAGCATTTGTGCTATATTCTATCTCATATCCTGTTGCAGAGCCTTTCTGCGCCCAGTCTATGAAAAAGCCTTTGAAGCGTGTTTCAAGCTTCTGTATCTGCTGTTTTGCAGGCAGTATATCAAAGCTTGACTTTATCTCGCCGATATATGAACCTGTTCCTGTTATGGTGACTTCAACAGTACCCACCTTTGTGTTTGCGGAATAAGAAACAGTATAGTCAGTACCCTCATCAAGGACGACATTTCCATTTTTTATAACTATATTCTGTGTAACAGGCTTACCTGTGTACTCTTTGTCCTTAATACCTGAAACGGCAAGCTCGTTAATTTTTACCTGATATGTGTCATATGTAATACCATTTTCTTTTGCATACTTTTCAGCGGCGCTATCCTTAGCGCAGGTCATTGAGAAGTTTTTATTAAGTGTAAGTTCTGAGCCGAAAGTATAACCAAAAGCCTCAGCGCCTATTTTCTTTACACTTACAGGTATGTATACCTTGGAAAGTGAAGTGCAGTTTTCAAAGGCATAATCGCCTATTTCTTCAACACCATTGCCAAACATCACGCTTTCAAGGGCAGTGCAGCCATAAAAGCTTTCATCGTCGATATATTTTACCGTATCAGGAATGACTACGGTTTTAATTGTCTTGTTGTTCTTAAAAGCACCAGTTATGGCACCCAAAGGGTGAGAGCTTGTAGGTTTACCCGACCAACCGCTTATGCCTGTAACAGTATAGCCGTTGACCTCAGCAGGGATAACGACATTTTCTTCCTTGCCATTATATTCAACTATATCAGCAGTTTTATCAGCTTTTATGATATACACAAAGTTGCCATATGTTGCATAGTCCACGCTTGATGATGCAGAGATATCATCGGCATAAGCTGATATTGGCGCAGCCATGCCTGTGAATGTCATTGTTATTGCCGCTAATCCGGCGAGATAGTTTGTTGTTTTCATATTATTAACTCCTTTTTACAATGTTTTTCTTTGGTATATTAATTTTCTAAAATGTCTGCTTGGCCACAATTCTGGTCACAGTTTTGGAACTGCCTTGTACTGTTGACTTACAAGTTGCATTTTTTGATGAGATACTCACTATCGATGTGATCTTGTTGGTATACGCATATCTTGCGCAGATCTCATCTGTTATTGCAAACTCTTCGCAAGAAGCAAAAACAGATACTGTAATACAGCAGGTCAGTACAACTGTCAGAATTAAGCATATAAATTTCTTCATCATTTTCACCGCCTTTCAATTATATAAACCGAAAAAGCAGTGAAAATGGCTGATTGAAATACATAAGTTTGTATGTTTTCACAATTGCACGTACTTGTTTTTATTATTATTGCATAAAAATAGTGTACTGTATCACACCATGCACTATTAATTCCTATTTTACAGAATAGTAGATGTCCATTATTTCTGATTCAGATATGCCACCGCTTAATTCAAATATATATTCACCATTATCCCACAAAATACTTATGAAATCATCATTTGTGTATAAAACAAACTCATTTCCAAATTTATCCGATGAAGTTTTGAAATGACCACGTTCATTATCATAATATGAAGAATAAGAATCCGCTGTATATTGGTCGAAATATATACTCTTTTTCTTATCATCTGAATAATAGCATAATCCGATATGATCGTCAGTTGAAACACTTTCGCTTTCATCTAAAACAAAGCCTTCCGGAACAGTAATGCTATATTGCTTTTCTATCTTGCTTTTGTGATCACCTATATCTTTGCTATCATGTTGAACAGATACAACGGTGTGATCATTGAAATTTCGCAGGAAGAAATTTCTTACTGCATTTCTTGCAGGTGCATAGGCGGCAACAGTCGTTGTACCCATAATAGCTGCCGCAATTATGGCAGAAGCGATCCTTCGTCCTGTGGTTTTGATAAGCGGATAATAGATGCGGCTTTGGTTCTTTATGAGCTTTTCTTTTTTGTTCAGATAATATTCAGAAAACTCATAATTGCTGTATGATGACAGGTCTAGGCTATTTAATTCGTCGCAATACAAAGGCACAAGCTTTTTTAATTCTGATCGTGTATCATTCATCATCGTTCATATCCTTTCTGAGCATTTTTCGGGCTTTTTCAAGTCTTGATTTTACTCCTCCAACAGATAGATGTAGTTGCTTTGATATTTCCTTGACCTTAAAGCCATAGAAATATTTCATCATAATAACGTCACGGTAAATATCAGGCAACTTTTCGACCATATCAGCAACAATAAGCTTTTCAATGTGGTCATAGTCTTCAGATATCTCTTTAATTTTATCATCTATCTGGACATTGATACTGTGTTTATTTTCTTTTTCAAGAATATCGATACACACGTTTCTATTAATAATAACTGTATAAGCGACTATTTCGGCTGGTTCTAAACTATGAATTTTTTTGAAATTTTCTGCTAACGCCAAAAAAGTTTCAGAAACAGCTTCTTCTGCCAAGGCATTATTATGTAACTTTGACATTGAGAATACGAACAATTTTCTTTCAAGAGAGTCATATATTTTTCTGAATTCTGATTTATCATCATCGTCGATCAGCGTCATACAAACAGCGAGCACTTGATCACCTCTGTCTAATTTTGTAATAAACTTAGTATAGCATCATTTATATATAATTTCAAGGGGGATTGTCTGTAGAATTAACATCTTGTTGATTGTGAAATGTTTGTTAACATCAACACGGAAGTTGAAATAGCCTTTTTATTATAACTCTACAAAATCGCATTATTACAATAACTACATATATTTATTGTAATAAACCAATTACACGTACTCATTAACACCAAATAATATACAATTATCTATCACTGTATGTTACTGTACTCTTTACCAACCCTTTTCACATTTTAAACTTCTTAATGAGAAACACATTTCTCAGTTTCGGGGTAAAACAGCAACAAAAAGTTACAAATAACGATCTAACTTTTTAGTATAGATATAACGTCAATTATTAACTTAGATCTATTTAATAATCCGATTATATTCGTTAATAGCATATGTATCCGTCATACCTGATATAAAATCACATATGGTTCTCACAAGAACACGTCTTTTTTCTTTATACTCAGCTGCATCCTCTGTAGAAAGCTCTTTTAAATTTTCATTGGTAATCATATCAAATTCTTCTTTTATTACTTCATGATTACCATATTCAAAATCTACAACGTTTTCCGAAATGTTTCTTAGATTGATATACAATTTTCTTTGTGTTCCCTTATGAAGTAACCTTGGATTATTGTAATAGGCTTTGAACAATCCACTT
>NZ_LARF01000007.1:0-73874 GCF_000980385.1 Ruminococcus sp. N15.MGS-57 | reverse complement strand
ATCGATGAGTATACCAGGATAAGATTTTTATACGGATATGAGGAGCAAAGCACCTGTTCTTCAGCAGACTTTGTAAAAAGGCTGGTGAAATGGTACAAACGCAGAGGAATAACAGTGAAATGTATTCAGACCGACAATGGATTTGAATTTACTAACCGCTTTTCGCCAAGCAAAAGAGACAAGAAAACGCTGTTTGAGAATACGCTCTCACAACTTGGCATTGAACACAAACTCATTCGTCCATATACGCCCAGGCACAATGGCAAAGTAGAGCGCAGTCACCGAGAAGATCACAACAAATTCTATTCGTGCCATAGGTTTTATTCCTGCGACGACTTAAACGTGCAGCTAGCTGCACGTTTAAGTCGAACAAACAACCGTCCTATGCGTCCCCTCAAATGGTTTTCGCCTATCGAATTTCTTAATAATAGTGTCCAATATGATTGACAAACCTACAGAAAAGAAAATTTTATTATGTGGTTGAAATGAGTAATAAGTGGCTGCATATTGCCTGCTGCGGCGAATATCCATGTAAATAAGCATTTGCACTTGATTTTGTAATATTATGTGTTATAATAGTAGATAAACTTATAAGTTTACTTTGGTAAACAAAAGGGGATATTCATATGTCAGCACTTCTTATAAGATTATTCATAAAAGACAGAGATAACGTGAAAGATAAAAACGTCCGAAAAAAATATGGCTACCTGGGCTCATGTACTGGTATAGTCCTTAATATCATGCTTTTCCTCGGTAAGCTTATTGCAGGATTTGTGTCAGGGGCTGTGTCCGTTATGGCGGACGCCTTCAATAACTTGTCCGACGCAGGCTCGTCTATAATGTCGCTGGTGGGATTTAAAATGGCAGCCAAAGCCGCAGACGAAGATCACCCTTTCGGTCATGGCAGAATGGAGTATATCTCAGGTCTTGTCATTTCGTTTATTATAATGATGATGAGCATTGAGCTTGGAAAATCTTCTTTTTCAAAGATCTTTGCCCACGATAAGCTTGCTTTCTCGGTAATGACCTTTGTGATACTTGCCTGCTCTGTGGCTGTGAAGCTTTGGATGTGGTATTTCTATAGAAAGCTTGGAAAGAAGATAAACTCCACCTCGCTTTTCGCCTCTGCCGCTGACAGTCTTTCCGATTGCGCCGCAACAGGAGCTGTTATGCTTGCAATGGTATTCTCTGCGTTCACAGGCATAAACATAGACGGCTATATGGGCGTTCTCGTTGCTCTCTTTATCTTCCGCTCAGGCTTCATGACCTGTAAGGACAGCGTTTCGCCGCTTTTAGGCTCAAAGCCCGATAAGGAGTTCGTTCAGGATATTGTTGATACCGCAATGAGTTTTCCTGAGATAATCGGTATCCATGATCTGCTCATACATGATTATGGCGTAGGGAATACCGTTATCTCCTTTCATGCTGAAGTGCCATGCGAAATGGACTTTATGGCGGCTCATGAGCTTATAGACGATCTTGAGGATAGCATGAAGGAAAAATATCACTGCACAGTGTCTATACATATGGATCCGGTGGCAGATCATGACGAGCAAACTATCGAAACTAAAAAGATAGTAACAGACGTTGTGAAGTCTATTGATCAGTGCTTGTCAATACATGATTTCAGAATGACAAAGGGAGAAAACCGTGAAAATCTTATCTTTGACGTGGTAGTGCCTTTTGATTTCAGACTTTCAGACAGCGAGGTAAAAGCAAAAATATCAAAACGGCTCACAGAATTTGACGGAAGATATAACGCTGTTATAAATGTTGATAAGGGCGATACATTATAATAAAAAGGGCTATAATAAAAAAGGGCTTGCTTTTTTTCGCAGGATTGGTTATAATATAGGTATAACGCAAAGCGTTTGCGGTGCGTGGTCTATCATGATAGGAGGAATATAAAATGGCATTCACAGTTACAAAGGATACTATTATAGGCGATATAATGGACGCTGATGAAAATACAGCACCATACTTTATGGAAATGGGTATGCACTGTCTGTTCTGCCCAGCGTCAAGAGGCGAAACTCTTGAAGAGGCTTGTGCTGTTCATGGCGTTCCTGTTGAGGAAATGCTCGAAAAGCTCAACAAGCACTTTGCAGAATAAGCGTTTGGAACTACTTTCGCCGCCCAGCCGCCTTTTCAGGGGGCGAGCGGCGATTTTTTTCTTTGGAGGAAAGCTTTGGATAAAAGACTTGTGACCTGTGCAAAGCTTTGTACGGGAGATTTTGTATGCGACGTGGGGACAGATCATGGCTATCTGCCCTGCTTTATGATAAAGGAAAATATGTGCAAAAAGGCTCTAGCTTGTGATGTTGCACCAATGCCGCTAAAGTCGGCTGAGGAGCATATCAATCGTGAGGGGCTTTCAGACCGCATTGGAACGGTGCTTTCAGACGGGCTTGACAATGTTCCCCCGGAGGGCATAACAGACGTTGTTATGGCAGGCATGGGCGGTGAGCTTATTGCAAGGCTTCTTGAAAAATGTCCGTGGGTGAAAAACAGCGTGAACCTCGTTTTACAGCCTATGACAAAGTGGGACGTGCTTAGAAAGTGGCTTTATGACAACGGCTTTGAGGTAAAAAAAGAGCTTGCCTGCACAGAGGGTCAGTTTGCATATTCTGTTATGCAGGCGGTGTATACAGGCAAAACTCCGTCTTATGATTGCGATGACAGATATTTGCAGTTCGGCTTTGTTAAGCCTGAGGGCGAGGGGAAAGAGTATATCGCAAGGCAGGCGAAAAGAATTTTTGTTGCAGGCAGCGGAATGATGAAGTCTGAGGACAAAAAGGAGCTGGGAGAAAGGCTTGTTAAGCTTGCACAGAGCGAGCTTGAAACGTTGAAAAAAATATGATACAAAAAAACAGGGGGATAAAATGAAATTTCTGAAAGCTTTAGGGATAGGCGTAGCGACCCAACTTTCCGTGACAATATTGTCAGTAATTCTGTTGCTTGCATTCTGCTCCGTAAGTCCCGGCGGTGCAAGCGTGATATTAAGCGGCGTTGTTGCTTTGGGTACGTATATAGGTTTTTATTTTAAATTTAAGAAACCAAACGTGGGCAAAGCCTTTTACTGGCTCAGCTTTGCGTTTATACCGCTTGTTATACATACCATTGTTATGGCTTTTGTCTATACTCATTGCGAAAAAGATGTGGCAGAGGCTTTGTCGAGAGGCACATGGTTTCCCGCACTCAACTATATTCCCTTTGTCGCTATGATGCCTGCATTGGTGGTTATCGCAGTGACAACATTCATCACAGGTTTTTACGAACTTCTTGACGCAAAGATCAAGGACAGAAATATCCCTGACAGAACATCGGATATAAAAAAAGGAGCTGACAAAAATGACGACAGTTTATGATATTTATAGTTTTATAGAGGATATAGCCCCATACCGCCTGCAGGAGAGCTATGACAACAGCGGTCTTAACGTGGGGGAAATGTCCGCAGAGTTAAGGAGCGTGCTGGTGGCACTGGATTGCACCGCTGAGGTGGCAAGAGAGGCCTGTCAGCGTGACTTTGACCTTGTTCTCACCCACCACCCTGTTATTTTCAGAGGACTAAAGACCCTCGTGCCGAACGATCCTGCTGTGATACTTGCGGCAGGGGGAAAAAACGCTCTTTCCATGCACACAAATTTCGACTCCGCAGAGGGCGGAATGAATGACGTGCTTTGCAAAATGCTGGGTCTAAAACCCGAGAGCACTTTGCATGAGGAGCATGGCGTTGGCTGTGGATATGTATGCGAGTGTGACGGCATGAATGTCCGTGAGCTTGCACAGAGAGCAAAGGACGTTCTCGGCTGTAGAGTAGTCCGTTTCAGCGGCGGCGAGCGTGAGATAAGGCGTGTGGGAGTATGCTCAGGTTCAGGCGGTTCGTTTTTGGCTGATGCAGCAGAAAAAGGCTGTCAGGTGCTTTTGACAGGTGACGTGAAGCATGACGTTTTTATAGACGGCGAGAATATGGGCGTTTCTGTTATCGACGCAGGTCATTTCTATACGGAAAATATCTTCTGCGAGTTTATCGCCAACGAGCTGAAAAACAAGTTCAGCGGTCTGAGAGTAGAGATAGCCGTAAGCAACAGGGATATAGTTGAAGTAATATAAAAAGCAGGTAAGTAAAATGGCATTGGACGGAATTTATCTGAGCTTGCTCAGAAAAGAATTTGACCCTCTTATTGACGGCAGGGTGGATAAGATACACCAGCCTTCACGAGAGGAGCTTATAATGACTATCCGCACTAAAGAGGGTGCGCAGAAGCTTATGTTCAGCACAGGCGCAGGCTCGGCAAGGGTTCATATAACAACGGCGGATATAGAAAACCCGAAAACACCGCCTATGTTCTGTATGCTCATGAGAAAGCATCTTGCAGGGGGCAGACTCACTGCCATTAGGCAGGACGGCTTTGAGCGTATACTTTTCTTTGACTTTGAAGCCACCAACGAAATGGGCGACAGGGTGAATCTCACACTTGCGGCGGAGATAATGGGCAGACGTTCAAATCTTATCCTCTATCGTGAGGACGGCAGGATAATAGACAGCATAAAGCGTGTGGGACAGGAAATGTCATCAGTGAGAATGGTTCTTCCCGGTGCGCAGTATACTTTGCCCCCAAGAGAGCAAAGGCTGAATCTTATGGAATGTACAAAAGAAGAATTTCTTGCAAAGATAACCGAAAACCCCACGGCGGAGCTTTCAAAGGCAATAATGAAAACGCTGGAGGGCATTTCGCCAGTGTTCGCAAGGGAAGCTGTGTTCTTTGCGGCAAGGGGTGCTGAGATAACAGCCGAACAGCTAAGCGGAGACACTGCGGACAGGCTGTGGTTTTATTTCTCAAAAGTCCGTGACAGCATAAATGACGGCATTAACGTCTACACAGTGCTGAAAACAAAAGAGGGCAATCTGAAAGATTTCTGCTTCTGCGATATCACGCAGTATGGTGCGCTCATGGTGACAAAAAGCTTTGAGTCGCCAAGTGTTCTTCTGGACTATTTCTATGCGGAGAGGGACTCTCTTTCAAGAATAAAGCAGAAAGCCAACGACCTTTTCAAGCTTCTTATAAACACCTCCGAGAGAACTCAAAGGCGTGTGCAAAATCAGCGTGAGGAGCTTAAAGAGTGCAAGGACAGGGAAAAATACCGCATTTACGGTGACCTTATCACTTCAAATCTCTATGCACTTGAAAAGGGAATGGCGTATGCCGAGGTGCAGGACTTTTATGATGAGAACTGCCCTACAGTGAAGATACCACTTGACAAAAGACTTACGCCAACGCAGAACGCCCAGAAGTATTATAAGGAGTACAGAAAGCTCGACACCGCAGAGAAAAAGCTCACTGTGCTTATTGCAGAGGGCGAGCAGGAGGTCAAGTATCTGGATTCTGTTTTCGATTCTCTAACGAGGGCGCAGACGGAGGGAGATATAGCCGAGCTTCGTGAGGAGCTTTTTCAGGAGGGTTATGTAAAGCGTTCAAAGTTCAAGGGCAAGCCTCCAAAGGCTCTGCCGCCTATAAGATACCGTTCTTCTGACGGCTACGATATAAGGGTAGGCAGGAACAATAAACAGAACGACCGCCTCACCTGCAAGGAAGCAGAGAAAACTGACCTTTGGCTCCACGTCAAGGATATCACAGGAAGCCACGTTATCGTCACCTGCGACGGGGAAATGCCACCTGACAGGACAATAGAGGAAGCGGCAATAATCGCCGCCTGCAACTCAAAGGGAAGAAATTCCTCCAGGGTGGACGTTGACTACACTTTCATAAGAAACGTGAAAAAGCCAAACGGCTCAAAGCCGGGCATGGTTATTTTTACAAACAACTACACTATCACTGTCAAGCCTGACACGGAGCTGGAGGAGAAACTGAGGGTATAGCCTAAAACTATATCCAACAAAGTTTCAGCCTATGAGTTTATGAAAATGCCACAAAAACGGCGTTGTATCGGACTTATTAGTGGTGTAAAAAGGTTATTGAATAATCCATAGCGATATGGTATAATTATCATGATGTGAATATTAAGAAAGCACAGTTTGAAAAGTTGTTAGCTGAGTAGAGCGTGTCAGGGCAAAAGCCTTGCCGTCAGGGAAGCAGGTCCAAATCCTGCACAACCGCCATTACTGTGTTTGACAGGCTTTTTGTGCGCTGTCATAAGTCAGGTATCTGCTGTGTTTTCGTTGACTATTTCTGTCTTGGGCGATGAAGATGACGGTCTGCTTTATCGCTGTGCAGGCAGTAAAGCGGATAGAATGCTTTTTCGTTTCGGCGGAAAGGCATTTTTTGCTGTGGTCGGGGTGTTCATAAAAAGTGCATTGACGGCGGAACAGTGTGTATCAATGAAAGGACAGAAAAGAATGAAGAAGAAAATTTTGAGAACAGCCAGCTTCGCTCTTGCGACTGCTCTTAGTCTGAGCGTGTGTGTAAGCGCATTTGTTTCAGACGGAACAAACAACAACGTAACAACATCAGTCCTCCCTGACAGTGCGGATAACGCAGTGCTTAACTGGGCAACTAAGGTAGGAAAAAGCTGGAACGATGGTCCGTCGCCTGTGGCTATCGTTGGAGATAATATCGTTTATACATCCGGCGACAAGCTCATGAGAATGAACAAGGAAACGGGCGTTGTGGATTCAGTAGTTGGACAGCGAGCAGGCACAAACAGCTACGCTATCCAGCCTGTTACTTATGCAGACGGCATGATATTCTCAGCCTTTAACGGCGGAATTCAGGCATTTGATGCTGACACCCTCGAGTCGCTGTGGGTATACAAGGACAGCGTGGGCGGTCAGTCTGTAAGCCCTATCTACTATAATGACGGCTGTATCTACACAGGCTTCTGCAACTATGGTTCAGGAAAAAACGATCAGTATGTTTGCATAGACGTTAAGGACGAAGATCCTGACACAACAGATGAAGAGAAGTCACCAAAGTGGATATTCACAAACAAAAGCGGCTTCTATTGGGCAGGCGCATATGCAACTGATGATTTTGTCGTTCTCGGCATGGAAAATGCAAAGGCAAACACTACCGACCCTGCAAGAATAGTTACTCTTGACAAAAACTCAGGAAGCGTTATAGATACTGAGTATACAGTAGGTGGAGGAGTAAGAAGCACTATTTCTTACGATAAGGATACAGACGCTTATTATTTCACATCTAACGGGGGCTATTTCTATAAGGCAACAATAGACGATGAGGGCAATTTCACAAAGCTTGACAGCATTGCACTTGGTGGCGCAAGCACATCAACTCCTACAGTTCTTAACGGAAGAGCTTATGTTGGCGTAAACGGCTCAGGCTGGGGCGACTATAAGGGCAGTGTTATTGCAGTTATCGACCTTGACAGCTTTGAGATAGCATACAAGGCAGAAACAAAGGGCTATCCACAGACCTCAGGTCTTGGCGTTGTGAATGAGAACGGCTATAACTATGTTTACTTCTCAGAGAACGCATCAGCAGGCGCTATCCGCTATGTAAAGGATAAAAAGGGCGTAACAGAAGTTCTTGACGCTCAGATAGTAAACGGAAAGAAAACAGCTCCGTCACTTTTCACACCAACAGGTGCTCAGGCACAGTATGCTATAGCTGACCTTGTTGCAGACGAAAACGGCACTATCTACTTCAAGAACGATTCAGGCTACATAATGGCTGTCGGCTCAGAGGTGGAAAAGCTTGTGACCGAAAATGCTAAGACAGTATGCAAAGAGGGCGAAGCTTATGACGCTTCCGACTTGAAGGTTTACGCAGTTCTCAAAAACGGTGTGAAGAAAGACGTTACAGATTATGTGACTATCGACGATACTGCTCTTACAGCAGACGATGATTTCGTTACTGTTACATACAAGTATGGTATGTACAGAGATAAGACAAACGAGGGTGCTGCAAACACAACCGGCGTTGCCGTTTCACCTGTTGAAACAACTATCAACGTAACAGTTCTTGCTGCAGAGGATTATGACAGCGTAAAGGCTGTTGAGAAGCTTATCAGTGACCTTGGCGAGATAACACTTGACAGTGAGAATGACATCAAGGCAGCAAGAGCCGCTTATGACGCTCTTGGCGACCTTAAGGAATATGTAGGCAATGTTGACGCTCTTACGGCCGCAGAGGAAAAGCTTGAAGAACTCAAGACACCAAGCTCTTCATCAGAAGCAGAAAGCTCTGTAAGCTCATCTGACGTATCTTCCGAAAGCACAGTATCTTCTGCAAACTCTGAGGATACATCTTCTGCCACTTCATCAGCCGCAGAGTCAGTAAGCAGTGCTGACACATCAAAGGCGGCTGACAGCTCATCAAAGACAGCAAATAACGCAGGTGCGGCTAACCCTAACACAGGTGCGACAGCAGGCGTTTGCGTAGCAGGTCTTGCACTTCTTATCAGCGGAGCTCTTACAGTTTCAAGAAAGAGAAAGTAAAAAAAATTAAGACAATTAAGATATAAGTTATTTTGCAGGATACTCGCCCTCTATTTTCAGGGGGCGGGCATTTTCTGTGATATGAAAAGTGAGAATATTATGAAAAAGCATACACAAAAAAACAGGCAAATAATAATGCTGTCAGCAGCGGCGTTTTTTATCGCAGCGGCTTTTTTGTGTATGCGTTTTTATAATATGAGCAGTTATAAGACCCCTGAAAATCCGTTTTCAGCACTGTCTGAAAGCCTTGCGGAGGAGGACGGACAGGGCGGAGAGGGCTATGAAACAAGCTCTCAGCCAAAGGACGAAAGCTCAGATATGGACAGCTCACAGGCAGATGACAGTGATAACACTGATAGTAGCGACAGCAATACAGATACAACAGAAAGCTCTCCGCAGGCTGACAAAAGCGACGGAAATTCCCCGACAGTAAATGGCGGGAACACGAATGTTACCATAAATGTTCAAGGTGAAAATAAGTCTGACGAGGTAAAGAAAAAGCCTGACAGCAAGACCGAAACTGTCACAAAGAACACCGACACAGAATATTTCACCACCTCTATAAAAGAGGGCGAGCGTGTAAAAAAAGTCCTGTATAAGTTCACAATAACACATAAAAACAAGGCTCTCACAGTGCAAAAAGTTCAGGTCACTGTGAACGACAGCGTTGTAAATCAGTTTTCTGGCAGCATTACCCTTCACGCAGGAAAAAACACTATCCGTGTTGCCTGCACTTATACCGACAAAAGCGGTCAGGTGAAAAGGGCTTATAAGGACTATACAGTTTATTTTGACAAAAAGGAGATAACCTTTGACACCGACCTTGCGGATAAGGATACTGACTCAGACAGCATAACATTTTCAGCCACGGCTTTTTACGGCAGTGATAAAATACCTTTGACGGTTAAAGTCAACGGTGAAAAGCTTTCCGGTGGTGAAACTTTTACCGCACAGCTTTCTGAGGGGGAGAATACTATAACTCTCTCTGCGGAAAAGGACGGCTCAAAGGCTGAAAAAAGCTTTAAGATAAAATACACTCCTGCGGAGTTTTCCATCGATACCGACCTTTATGACCGCACTGTAAATGACGCCGATTTTAGTTTCTATGCGAGAATGAAAGGTCAAAGCGGCAGTGCAAAGCTAAGCGTTATTCTAAACGGCAAAAAGCTTTCGGGCAGAGATAATTATACCTGCACCCTCCAAAGCGGTGATAACCGTATAAGGCTTTATGCAAAAGACGGTGACAAAAATATAGACAGATATTTCACTGTCACCTATGTACCCATTGCTGACGATACCACAAGACCTGAGATAACGTATATAAACGTCACCAACGGACAGACAGTGAAAGGCTCGGGCTTCACCCTCAGATTTAACGCACAGGACTATAAGGGCGGAAGGATATATGCCGACAAGACCGAGGTCTGGCTCAATGGGCTTTCTGTTGAGTGTATCGCACAGGACAGGAACTCAGCCTATTATCTCCAGCTTTCGGGCGGGGCAAATCTTCTTGAAATAAGGGTGTATGACCCCGAGGGCAGATATGCGGACCATGCCTATACCATAAATTCTGTCAGCGCACAAAAGGGCGAGCAGACAGGCGTTATAACAATGAGCTTTGACGCCGATACCATAGGGCTTGGACAGCTTGCCGCAGGCTCAGAGGTGGCAATATACGAGGGGGACACAGGCGTTGACGTTATAGAGCGTTTTCTTCAGCAAAACGGCTTCACAGGTGACTTTACAGGCAAGGGCGATCAGAAATATCTAAGCCGAATACACAAAAGCGGTGCGTTTTCAGGTGGAGCGGTAAACAGCGAGCTTGCGGAACTTATAAAAAATGATGGCATTGCAGACAGCAACACACAGTATGCCGACAGCCTTGGAGAATTCGACTACACCTACGGCTCAGGCTGGGTGTACACTGTAAACGGCAATATGCCTGCATACGGCATGGGCAAGGTGAACTTTACCGACGGCGACACTGTTAGGCTTGCGTTCACAGTTGCCTACGGCAGAGATATAACAGGTTCACAGGATAGCTATGACAAAACATGGTAGGAGGATGTTGTTGAAAACGAGAGGTTTTCTTGGCAGATTAGTGGCGGTGTTTGCAGGGGCAGTAATGCTTCTGACAAATGTTCCTGCGGTGAATGCAGATAACGCAGATAAAAGGGACAGGATAACTGAAAGCGCAGAAAAGGTCTGTCAGTGGCAACGTGACAAAATGGGCATTTCTCAGGACGAGAGCATTTTTTCGGGGGATTTTCTGCAAAACGCAGGCATAGGAAGCTCAGATTGGCTTGCCATAGGCATTTCACGCTTTGGTTTTGAGGAGGACTATGAGGCTTATCTCACTGCGCTTTCTCAGCGTGTGAAAGCTCTTTCAGATACCGACAACGCTACCGAGTGGCAGAGGTGCGCTATAACAGCCTCCGCAATGGGAGGCGACCCTGCCGACCTTGAGGGCATAGATCTTGTAAAAGGCGGTGTTTACGGCAGAGATGAAAATAATTCCGTAGGCAAACAGGGCCTTAACGGCTGGATATTTGCACTTTTGACCCTTGATACAATGGGCTACAAGACCCCGGAGGGTGCAGAGTTTGACAGAGAGCGTATACTTGACGAGATAGTTTCTTCGCAGAATACCGATGGTGGCTTTTCGCTGTCAAAAGGTGAAAGCGATATCGACATCACCGCAATGGCTTTGCAGGCGATCGCCCCATATTACAATGATTTTTCCCGTGACGATGTTAGAAAAAGCGTTGACAAAGCGGTGGAGTATCTAAGCGGCAAGCAGGACAGCTCAGGTACGTTCGGAAGTGCAGAAGCTGATTCGCAGGTAGTAATAGCACTTTGTTCACTTGGTATAGACCCCGAAGCTGACAGCCGTTTTGTGAAAAGTTCCGACCTTTTGACCGCCCTGCTTTCCTATCAGAACAGCGACGGTGGATTTTCACATGAAAAGGGCGGCGATTCTGACGAGCTTGCCACAGGGCAGGCGCTTTGCGCACTTGCGGCACAAAAGCGTTTTGAACTTACGATGCGACGTATTTACGATATGAGAGAGGAGCTTTCAGTTCTACAGCGTGAAAAGCTTGACGGTATAAACGGCAGGCTTTCGGATATCTCAGACGAGGAGAGCGCAGAAAAAGCCTTGAAGCTTTTCAATGACCTTGATTGTGACGAACGCACATATGTGAGATACGGTGCAGAGCTTGAAAATGCGGCAGAAAAATACAGCCTGACCTTGAGCGACAGGGCTTTCACAGTGGAGCTTGCACAGACATACCATGGAAACGGTTGTGTATACAGTATAGAGAAAACGGAAATATATAAGGGCAAGAAAGGCTTTACAAAAAGCGACAGGAACAAGCTTGAAGCACTGAGAAAAAACGGTGTTACTTCGGGGGATTGCACTGCTACGGCTGTGCTTTTAGCCCATGCAAAGGCTGACGAGAGCCTTTCCGACAGGGATAAGATAATATCAGAGCTTGAAGAAATGAACGCCAAAGCGAACGAGCTTTACAGTGAGATATCAGACCTTAACAGTATCATAAGCCGTGAGCTTTATCCTGTTGATAGTGTTGGAAAAGACAAAAAGGAGCTTTTGGAAAAGACCGCAGAGAGGATAAAAAAGCTTCCTGAAAGCGAGCGGAAAAAGGTCACTTCTGCTGACGAGATAATAAAAGAGGCGGAGGATAAAAACGTGATAGTGTATGTGATATCTGCGGCAGCGGTGCTGTGCGCAGTGGGAGTTTTCACAGTGGTAAGAAAGAAGGGTAAAAAATGCGTGAGATAACAGATGAAGTGAAAAAGGTCATAATCGGTAAGGACGAAGTGGTGGATATGGTGTTCGCCGCAATTTTGGCGCAGGGTCATGTGCTTATGGAGGACGTTCCGGGCGTGGGAAAAACTACTCTTGCGGTGGCGTTTTCAAAGGCTTTGGGGCTTGAAACAAAGAGGATACAGTTCACCCCTGATACTGTGGCTTCCGACATCACAGGCTATACGGCTTTTGACAGACAGGCACAGGGCTTTACTTTTCACAGCGGTGCGGCAATGACGAATATACTTCTTGCAGACGAAATAAACAGAACCTCAGGCAAGACACAATCTGCCCTTTTGGAGGTCATGGAGGAGCGGGCCTGCACAGTTGACGGCAGAACATATCCTCTGCCTGAGCCTTTTGCAGTGATAGCAACACAAAACCCTACAGGCACAGTTGGCACTGCGGCACTGCCTGTTTCACAGCTTGACAGATTTATGATAAAGCTTTCAATGGGCTATCCTGACAAGGCGGCAATGCGAAGCATAATGTCAGACCGAAGCAGTTCAGACCCACTGGTAGCTGTGAAAGCCGTCTGCACCGCTGAAAAGCTTATAGAAATGCAGAAAAAGGCAAAGGCTGTTTTTGTTGACGACAGCGTTTATGACTACATCTCAGACCTTTGCGACGCCACAAGGCATAATGAAAATATTTCTCTGGGCGTATCCCCAAGAGGTGCTTTGGCACTTTGCAGGATAGCAAAGGCGTGGGCGTGCTATAAGGGCAGAGAATATGTCGTTCCCCAGGACGTAAGAGATTTTTTTGCCCATGTTTGCAGCCACAGGATATCACTTCCTGCAAAGGGCAGGCTCTCAGGACTTGCGGCAGAAAGTGTGCTTGACGAGATACTTAGCAGCGTAAAATGCCCTGAGAATGAGGAAAAACGCAGATGAAGAGGCTATGCTTCTGCCTTTGCACAGCTTTGGGCATACTGCTTTTTGTGCTGAGAAAGCCCATTGGCATAACAGTGCTTGGTTTGTGCGCAGTGCTTTTTGCTTTGTCAGTATGTGTAAATATATTCTCGAAGAAAAAGCTAACAGCAACACTGGTAAGCGACGGCACAGGCTTGAAAAATAAGGACATGAGCCTAAAATTTATCTTCACAGGAACTTGCGGCGAATACAGCGGTAAACTGCGGCTTAGAAATATGCTCACAGGACAGTGCGATGATATAAAGGTGCATTTTATCATCAGCAGAGAGCCTGCTCAGGTGGATATCACTGTAAAAAGCGACACCTGCGGAAAGATAAAAGCAGAGTTTCTGACACTTAGAGCCTTTGACTTTACAGGGCTAACATGGAAAAAGGCGCAGTGCGAAATAAAGGGCAGTGTGAACATAATGCCTGATGCTGCAGAGATAGATGAGAGCGAGGAAGCAAAGCTCAAGGAAGCCCTTGAAAGCGATTTTTTCAGCAATGAAAACGAGGGCTTTGACCACAGCGAGCCTATTGGAATAAGAGAATATCGTCAGGGGGACAGCTATAAATCGGTGCATTGGAAGCTGTCTTTCAGACTTGGTGATATCTACGTCCGTGAATATGGCGAGCCTGTTACTGACAGCCTTTGTATCTACGTTGAAACAGGCGGAAATGTCCCCGAAACGGATTATGATCTCATTGCTGCAAAGGCACTGAGCCTTTCAATGTATCTTTCAGACGGCGGTATAGGGCATTACATGGCGTTTTACAGCTTTTCTCAGCAGAGAAAAGTTTTCGAGCATATCGACAGCGCAGACAGCTTCACTGTCGCTCTGGACAGCCTTCTTTCTTCACAGCCTGAGCAGGGAAAAGAGCGGCTGACGGAGTTTTCAGAGCTGTTTGAAAGAAGCGGCATAAGCCGTGTTATCGAGATAAAATAGTAAAAGAGGTGACAATTTTGACAGCAAGTGTTTGCTATGTGGAAAAGCACTTTTCAAAGGGTGTTTATATCATGCAGAGCCTTTTTGGTGCAGTGACAATGCTCCTGCTGTCATTGTCGCTTGGTATGGGCTGGCGAGCCTTTGTCCTGATAGGTGTGTGCATATTGACAGCCCTTGCAGGGGTATCAAAAAAGACTTTGCCTATACCATTTTTCACCGCACTATTGTCGGCGGTGATATTCCACAAGAAGTTTTTAACAAGCCTTGCAGGGCTTTTGAACTGCGTCTTGATCGCCCACGGTAAAAGCGCAGGAGTAGTGGAAATGCTTGTGGAAAAAAGCTCAGACCCTTGGCTTGCTCTTTGCGTGGGTGCAGTGATAGTTTCCACAGTGCAGAGCATTTTCAGCCGTCTTGACAGCAGAGTTTTTACAGTGGCAATGCTTGCGCTGTTTTTGTGCGCAGGTATCTTTATTGATATCCCTCTGTACTATGCCACTGCAGAAGTTGCGCTCGGTATCCTTGCATTGACGTTTTCGGGTAACGTAAAAGGCGATTTGAAGCCCTTTGTGCTTATACTTACAGCATTTTGTGCAGTGCTTATAGCCTGCCTGACAGGGCTTTTTGATAAGCTTTCTAACTTTGCCTTTGCCGATCGCTTTAATACGAAAAATGAGTATGAGATCATAATGGAGCACCCACAGCCATTGTATCTTCTGGAGAGCCGTTTTGAGAAAGAAACTAACGGCGTGTGGGGGGAGCTTAGCGGTGAGGAGAAATATGCCTACTCAGACGAGTTCTATTGGCTTGATAAGCTTGATTTTTTTTCTGCTTTTCAGACTTCTTCCCTTGACAATGCCCTTGGTATATCCGACAGCGGCAATGTTACAGTAAACATCAAAAATGGCGGAAAGCCCCTTTATACCTATGGTATGACCGCCGCAGAGAACGCTTTTTCCGACCCAAAGATAATAGGCGGAAGCTTTGAGAACACCAAAAGCTATTATAAGCTTGCGGTGTCGGAAGGCTATCTCACAAAGCCTTTTGGCACATTTGATAACCTGCGCACTTCTCAGCCTGCGGATTATCTTGCCGCAGAAAAGGGTTATCGTGAATATGTTTATTCCACCTGCCTTGACATATCAGCCGAGGACAAACAGCTTGCCGCAAACCATTTTGATCTGCAAGGTTCTCAGGGTAAACTGCGGTCTGATATGCTAAGCTTTTTTGTGTCAGACACAGTGCTTGACAGGTCAAAGACCTATGGGGGCGAAAGCTCTTTTGCAGATATGCTTGAGGTAACTTGCCGTGGGGGCGAGGAGGATTTTGCTGCCGCTGCTGTGAAGATCTTCCGTGCAAAGGGCGTTCCTGCCAGGCTTTGCAGAGGATATTTTATCACATCAGATATGACCAAAGACCTTACAGATAACTCAGCCCTGACCGTCACTTCAAAACAGCTCCACTATTGGGCGGAGTATTACAAAGACGGCATAGGCTGGCAGCCTTTCGAGGTCTGCCCCGATTATGTTGGCATGATAAAAACGGACGACAGCTCTGTAAAAGCAAAGCCCACCAACCAAGGTGGCGAAGCCCTTGCTCCCGAGGACGAGGACAAACCAAGGGAAGAGATCTTTGAGGAGAACAAGACTAAACCTGCAGAGAAAAGATATGCGGTATATATCGTTATCGGTGCGGTAATACTTATACTGTGCCTTATTGTGGCAATAATAGCTTTGGTAAGAAAAAGAAAGTTTGCCGCTCTGCCTGACAGCAAAAAGGTGGAGAAGCTGTTCTTTGCAGGCAGAAAAAAGCTTTGCGGCAGGGATTTCTCAGACCATACGCCAAGGGAGCTTTCCGAGAGCATAAAAAAGACCTTTGGCGCTGATATGGCGGAAAGCTTTGCAGAGTGCGAGAAAATATACGAAAAGGCGAGATTTTCAAGGCTCGAGATAACCAAAGAGGAAATGGCAGTGGTTAAAAATTTCTCAGGTCAGGCAAAGAAAGCCAAAAAGCTCAAAGTTCAGGAGGGAGCAGAAAAGTGAAAAAGGATATCGCTCTGCTCATCGTCATAATTTTGGCAGCGGCAGCGGTCATAAAGGGAGTTGATATTCAGTCCGTTGACGAGTATTACAGCCTGCACAGCGACGATACCGCAAATGCCTCTCACACTGTCACTCTGACAGTGGATTGCTCTGATATTTTGGATAATTACGATATGCTTGACAAAAATCTCCGTGACGAGTGCTATGTTCCCTCAGACGGCATTGTTATGCCTGCGGAAAAATATGTCCTCCGTGAGGGCGACACAGCATTTGATCTGTTGGAAAAAGCTACAAGGTGTGAGAAGATACCCCTTGATTATCAAGGCTCAGAGGATAATATTTACAACACTGTGTATGTCCGTGGCATAAACAATATCTACGAGTTTTCCTGCGGTCCGTCCTCAGGGTGGACATATACGGTAAATGGCGAAAGCCCCGATAAGGGCTGTTCACAGTATGTCCTCAATGACGGTGACAGCGTGGAGTTTTACTACGTTTGCGACTACACAAAGGAGGCGGTGAAATGAGGTTGTCAGCTTTTCACCCTTTGACCGCCCTTGTGTATTTTGCGGCTGTGCTTGCGGTGACAATGTTCTGCTTTTCACCAGCCGTTGGTATATGCTCGGCAGTGGGAGCGTTCCTGTTCTGTGCCATAACTCAAAGCTGTAGACAGACCGCATCAGACCTTGCTTTCTACATCTTTCTTACCGCCGTTTTGACTGTCACAAATCCACTTTTTTCACATAAGGGCGTAACGCCGCTGTTTTTCGTAAACGGCAAGGCTTACACAAAGGAAGCCCTTTTTTATGGCTTGACCGCTGGACTATCCCTCACCGCTGTGATAATGTGGTGCAAAGCTCTTGGAAAGGTGCTTACAAGGGAAAAGCTCCTATACATTTTTGGCCGAAAAACGCCCAAAGCCGCCCTTGTGATAACAATGACAATGGGCTTTATCCCAAAGCTCAAAAGGCTTCACAGACAGCTTTTGGACGCTTTGAACTGCTCTGGTGCGAACATCTCCGACAGCCGTTTTGACCGCCTGAAAAAAGACTGCACAGTGTTCACAGCCCTTTGTGCAGGCACGCTTGAAAGGGGAGCGGACACAGCCGCTTCAATGAAAGCCCGTGGCTATGGTATCCAGAAACGAAGCTTTGCACATTCGTTCAAGTTCAGAGCATGGGACGGCATTTTTGTGGCGGTTTTTGTAGTTATCTTTGCATTGGTGCTGATATTTTCCGCAAGGGGCGAGCTGTCCGCCGCTTTTTACCCTGTGATAAAGCTTGAAAACAGCGTTTTTCCTGTGGGAATGTTCGCATTACTATGCGTTTTCCCGTTTATTCTTGAAGTAAAGGAGAGCATAAAATGGAAATATTGTCTTGCGAAAATGTAGCTTTCAAATATAACGAAAGCACGGACTATGCCATTTCTGACTGCACTTTTTCAGTGAAAAAAGGCGAAAAAATAATGCTCTGCGGTGCTTCGGGAAGCGGAAAATCTACTTTGCTCAGGCTTCTGAAAAGAGAGCTTTCCCCAAGGGGCGAGCTTTCTGGAAACATCACCCTTATGGGCAAGGACAGAAGCGAGCTTTCTGATAGAGAAAGTGCCGAAAAGATAGGCTTTGTAATGCAAAGCCCTGACAGCCAGACGGTATGCGACAAAGTATCGGCTGAGCTTGCTTTCGGGCTTGAAAGCTTTGGTGTGAAAAGTGGTGAGATACAAAGCCGTGTTGGTGAAATGGCGGCTTTTTTCGGTATCGAGCCGCTCTATGACAGGGATATTTCCACACTCTCGGGCGGTCAGAAACAGCTCGTCGCTCTGTGTTCCGTCATGGCCACAGACCCTGATATCCTGCTTCTTGATGAGCCTACCGCACAGCTCGACCCCATTGCCGCAAGGGAGCTTCTTGGCATTTTAGACCGCCTTAACAAAGAAATGGGCGTGACTATCATCATTGCCGAGCATGACCCCGAGGAGCTTTTTGACTCCTGCGACAAAATTTTGTATCTTGCAAAGGGCAAAACCGAGTTTTTCGGTACGCCTGCCTTGACTGCAAAATATTTTGTGAAGAACGCTCTGGAGGGCTTTCTTCCCGAAACCGCCAAGGCGTTCGCAAGGCTTTGCGACGACCTGCCCCTCAATGTAAGACAAGGCAGGGCGAAGCTTGAAAAGCTTGGCGTGACGGATATTCCA
Source organism: Ruminococcus sp. N15.MGS-57 (assembly GCF_000980385.1). Taxonomy (NCBI): domain Bacteria; kingdom Bacillati; phylum Bacillota; class Clostridia; order Eubacteriales; family Oscillospiraceae; genus Ruminococcus; species Ruminococcus sp. N15.MGS-57. The sequence continues at coordinate 55,539 of NZ_LARF01000007.1, read as the reverse complement.
AAGCAGGCTGTCACTGATACAGAACGTGCTGAGCCTTATGCCCTGCAGTGCAAAAATCTGTGGCAGAGATATGAAAAAAACTCCCCCGATATCCTCAAAGGCTGTGATCTTGGTATCAGAAAAGGGGAGTGCTATGGGCTTTTAGGCTCAAACGGCGGCGGAAAATCAACGCTCCTGCGTGTGATATGCGGACTTTGCAAGCCTTATATGGGCACTGTTTCCCTTTTCGGGAAAAAGCAGAAAGCCTATAAAAACGGCTCACTTTTTCATGAAATGCTTGCATTTTTGCCCCAAGAGCCTGTGACAATGTTTGTGAAAGAAAGCGTCCGTGAGGATCTTTTGCAAAGTGGTGACAAAGTCACAGTGGAAAATGTTTCACAGCGTATGGGCATAGAACATCTTCTTGACCGCCACCCTTGGGATCTCAGCGGCGGCGAGATACAGAAATGTGCTTTTGGAAAAATTCTTCTTGCTGACCCGAAAATAATAGTCCTGGACGAGAGTACAAAGGGCATGGACAGTTTCGCCAAAAAGGCTCTTGGTGATATTCTTTTGGGCCTAAAAGACGAGGGCAGGACGATACTTCTTGTGACCCATGACCTTGAATTTGCCGCACAATACTGCGACAGGTGCGGACTTCTTTTTGACGGGAAGATAGTCGCCGAGGATAATGCCGTGGAGTTTTTCTCTCACAATCGCTTTTACACCACCGCCGCCGCAAGGCTCACAAGGGGCTTTTTCAGTGGTGTAGTGACGTCAACAGCCGTAAGAGAACGACTCGCAATGGTGAATAGAGGTCAAAATGAGCAGTAAAAAACTTGTGTCAGGGCTTATCTATCTTCTTGTCATACCCCTTGTGTGCTTTGGCGGCATAATGTTTTTCAGAGAACGCTTCTATTCTTTCGTCACCGCCGCACTTGCCATTCTTACTGTGGCAGGCTATTTTCTCCACTTTGAGAAAAAGCACTCCGACAGTACACAGCTTGTGATAATAGCCGCCATGACCGCATTGTCCGTTTTCGGCAGGATAGTTTTCAGCTTTCTGCCTGGGTTCAAACCCTGCACCGCTATAGTCATTATCACCGCCCTTTATATGGGAAGAGAATCGGGCTTTATGACAGGCGCAATGACAGCCCTTATCTCAAACTTCTATTTCGGACAAGGTGCGTGGACGCCTTTTCAAATGCTGGTTTGGGGTCTGACAGGATATTTTGCAGGAATGTTGGCTGATAAGCTTATAAAAAGCAAGCCACTCCTTGTGACCTTCGGCATAATCTCAGGAACGGCGTTCTCTCTCATCATGGACTTGTGGAGCTGTCTGTGGGCTGATAACGCCTTTATTCTCAGCAGATACCTTGCCCTTGTTGGCTCGTCAGCAGTTTTCACACTTATATACGCAGTCTCCAACGTGTTCTTCCTGCTGGTTTTATCAAAACCTTTTGGCAGGATATTTAAAAGGCTGGATAAAAAATATGGATTAAAAAATTAGACCGACAAAGCTTTGCCCTGTCGGTCTTTTGCTATCCCTGCGGGGCGTTCACTGTTACGTCAGGAGATTTTTTGCCCGTAAAAAGCTTTGGTATTATGCCTGCCCCAACAGGCACGATAGCCGTCGCTGCCACCGCCACAAGAAACTCTCCAAGGCTCGGAACGGCTGTGAAAAATACCTTTTGCAGAACAGGGAGCCATATGCCTGCAAACAGCACTGCCGCTGATATGAATACAGAGAAAAGCAGGAATGGGTTTGAAAGATAAGGCACAGTGAAAAGCGTCTTTTCTTCCGATTTACATTCAAACACATGGATAAGCTGACTAAGCACAAGGGTTATAAGCGCACCTGTCCTTGCAGTGCCGAGAGAATGGGTGTTAGTGAGCAGAACAGTGAAGCTTGCAAGGGTGCAGATACCGATAAGAAGCCCTCTTATGACGATATGCCACATAAGTCCGCCGCTGAAAAAGCTGTCGTCCTCTTTTCTAGGGGGCTTTTTCATTACCGAGCTTTCCGCAGGCTCAAGCCCCAGCGCAATTGCAGGCAGGCTGTCTGTAACAAGGTTTACAAGAAGTATCTGCGCTGGAAGCAGTACCATTGGAAGCCCCATTAAAATTCCACCGAGCATTGTTATGACCTCGCCTATGTTGCAGGAAATAAGGTAGCGCACGAATTTTCTTATGTTCTGATATATGGTCCTGCCCTCCTCAACGGAGTTCACAAGGGTGGCAAAATTATCGTCAAGAAGTATCACGTCAGCCGCCTGCTTTGTGACCTCTGTGCCTGATATTCCCATTGATACACCTATGTCGGCTTCTTTTATAGCAGGTGCGTCGTTTACCCCGTCGCCTGTCATTGCACAAACGTGCCCACGGCTTTTGAATGCCTTTACTATCCTGAGCTTGTGTTCAGGTGTCACCCTTGCGAACACACGGCAGTTTTCTATTACCTCGTCAAGCTGTTTGTCGTCCATTCTGTCAAGCTCGTCGCCCGTCAAAGCGATAGAGCCTGCTTTCATAATGCCGGCTTCTTTTGCAATAGCCTGGGCAGTGAGCTTGTGGTCGCCTGTTATCATAACTGTCTTTATGCCTGCACGCTGACATTCCGCCACCGCCTTTGCGGCTTCAGCCCTGAGAGGGTCTTTCATTGCCATTAGTCCAAGAAAAGCCCATTCCCCGTCCACCTGCTGTGAAAATGCTATCACACGCAGACCTTTTGAAGCGTATTCATCGCACTTGTAAAAAGCCTGTTTTCTCATTGCTCCGCCAAATGTCAAAAGCTCGCCGCTGTCAGAAAAAACGTGGCTGCATTCTTTTATGATAACGTCAAAAGCGCCTTTCCTGAATGCCGTTGTAACCCCCTTTTCATCAGCGCATATTACCGTCATGGAGCGTGTTTCACTTTCAAATGGCAGCTCGTCAGTTCGTCTGTAACCAAGGGAGCTGACGTTTATACCTGAGTTTGCGCAGGCTATGAGTATAGCTGTTTCTGTAGGGTCGCCCTCTGCACAAAGCTCGCTTTGCCTGCCGCCCCTGTCACGTTTTTTTATCTTCTCAGGCGGGCAGAGCCTTGCGTTGTTGCAGGCTGCGCCGCATAAAAGTATCCTGCCAAGGTCAGGGCTTTCCCATGCTTTGAGGGCTTTGTCATCAAAGCTTGCTCCCTCTTTTGTTACGCTGTAAGCACGGCTTTTCTCGGTGCAGGTGAAAATATCAGTAACTGTCATTTTGTTCATTGTCACAGTGCCTGTCTTGTCAGTGCAGATAACAGTGGCACAGCCAAGAGTTTCCACTGAATGAAGCCTGTGTACAAGTGCTTGACGCTTTAGCATTTTTCTGACCGCAAGGGCAAGCGCTATGGTCACCGTGGCAGGCAAGCCTTCAGGTATTGCGGCAATGGCTATGGTTATTCCTGTCATTGCCATATTGAGAACAGGCTCGCCCCTTAGTACGCCTGCAATAAAGACTACCACGCACACTGCAAGGCAGATGATAGCAAGAGTTCTGCCAAGCTCTCCGAGTTTCTTTTGCAATGGAGTTTCAGGCTCTTTTATCTCATCAAGCATGGTTGAAACCCTGCCCATTTGGCTTCGCTCACCTGTTGCCACAGCCGTGACCTCGCCAACGCCCTTTGTGACAACTGTTCCCATGTAGACCATGTAGTCTTTGTTCAGTGCGGTAAAATCTATCTCAGATGTACGGCATTTCTTTACCGCAGGCACAGCTTCGCCAGTGAGTGCAGATTCGTCGCATGATAACGCCCTTGATGAGTTTATGTAGCCGTCGCAAGGCACTCTGTCGCCTGCTTCAAGAGTAAAAACATCTCCTGCCACGACCTCCGATGCAGGAATTTTCACAAGCCTGCCGTCACGGTATACCATGGCGGTGGGAGCGGTCATGTTTTCAAGCTTTTCCAGAGTTTTTTCACAGCGGTATTCCTGAATAAATCCCAGCGCAGCGTTAATGATAACTATAAGCACGATAGGCACAGCGTCAGCGTATTGCCCAAGTGCTACGGATATCACCACCGACACAAGAAGTATCATCACCATAACGTCATGAAACTGTCCTGCAAAAATTTTCGCCGCAGAGGTCTTTTTCTTTTTGGCAAGGCGGTTCTCTCCGTCCGTACTGAGCCGCTTTTCAGCTTCCGCAGTTGTTAGCCCCTTTCTTGTGGTCGGGTTTTCCGTAAGCTTCTTTTCAAGTATATCCAGCACAATGTATCTTCCTTTCCGATTTTTTGGCATAGCCTTGATAACATTGTGCGAAACGTTTTGACTGCACAAGATTTTTCAGTGCTTTTGCCTTTGCTTACATCATATGCGGACAAGTCCCAAAAAAGAACCTTGCGTTGTTGCCTGAAAAATCATATTGACTTTTTTAAGAAAATATGTATAATAGTATATAAGCCATGAAAATAAATATTGGCGAAAAAATAAAGGAGGCAAATTCATGAACGATTATAATAATTTTTCTGAAAGCTATTCAAATCCACGAGTGAAAAAGCTGCGTTCTTTCGCACAGTCCACTTACGGCATAGAGGCGGCAAGCTATAAGGGCATTGCAATGAAGACCTTGTATTTTGTTGCAGTTTTCGCCGCAGGCATGGGAGCATATTTTTACATTCACAACTTCTTTGGCGGTGGTGCGCAGGCTTTTTCCACTGAGTATACTATCTTTGTCGGCGCTCTTATCGCAACAGCAATAGCAGGACTTGTGGCTTCATTCGCTCCGAAAACAACGGCGGTAACAGGCTCTATCTATTCCGCAGGCATGGGATATGCCCTCACCTTTATGTCAATGATCTACGCAATGCAGTGGAAAGGCATAATAGTTGAAGCCGTTACACTGACGCTTCTCACAGTTGCAGTGCTTGCAGTTATCTATTCAAAGGGCGTTCGTGTGGGAAGCAGAATGAAAACTGCTCTTATTACCTGCCTTTGGGTCTCTATCATAGGCGGATTGCTTTTCATGCTTCTTGCATGGCTCGCACCTCATTCAGCTATCTACACTTCAATCGTTGCAATAAACAACGGTCCTATCGGCATACTTTTCGCTGTTATTGGCGTTCTTATCGCCGCAGCGCTTCTTATGTGCGATTTTGAAACTATCCAGATGACAGTTGAACAGGGGCTTCCTGCTCAGTATGAATGGTATGCAAGCTATGGTCTTATCGTAGGCGTTATTTATCTTTATCTTAAAATACTGAATCTCCTTGCAAAGATAGCAAACAACAGAAAGTAATTTATGTGCTAGAGTATTTTTATCCCTCGTCGCAAGGCGGGGGATATTTTTATGCACAAAAAAGAAACTCCCGAATAAACGGAAGTCCCTTTTTGTGTGGATATATTTAATTAATAGAAAGGCTTTTTTATCAGATATCCCATTTCCAATCTCTGATCTCAGGCATATCAAGACCATACTCAGCAATATACTGCTTGTGTTCAACAAGCTTGTCCTGCATGAGCTGGTGGAGATAAGCGCCTGTGTTTCCAAGCTGTGGAAGTCTTTTGATAACTTCCATAACAAGGTGGAAACGGTCTATCTCATTCTGAACTCTCATGTCGAATGGAGTTGTGATCGTACCCTCTTCGTTGTAGCCGCATACATAAAGGTTGCGGTTGTGACGATGATAGAGAAGCTCGTGGATAAGTGTAGGATAGCCGTGGAATGCAAATACGATAGGCTTGTCCTTTGTGAACAGTGCGTCAAAGTCAGCGTCGGAAAGTCCGTGTGGGTGCTTTGACTGTGGCTGAAGCTTGAACAGGTCAACAACGTTGATAAATCTTATCTTAACCTGTGGCAGATTCTTTCTCAGGATAGTTACTGCCGCAAGTGCTTCAAGTGTAGGTGTGTCGCCGCAGCAAGCCAGAACAACGTCAGGCTCCTGACCCTGATCGTTTGAAGCCCATTCCCAGATACCGATACCCTGTGTGCAGTGCTTAACAGCCTGCTCCATTGTGAGCCACTGCTGTCTTGGGTGCTTTGATGTTACCATTACGTTTACATAGTTCTTTGAACGTATGCAGTGGTCAAAGCATGACAGCAGACAGTTTGTGTCCGGTGGGAGATACATTCTTACAACGTCTGCTTTCTTGTTAGCAACGTGATCGAGGAAGCCTGGATCCTGATGTGTAAATCCGTTGTGATCCTGCTGCCATACGTTGGAAGAAAGTATGTAGTTAAGTGAAGCTATCTTCTGTCTCCATGGGAGCTGTGAAGTAACTTTGAGCCACTTAGCGTGCTGTGAGAACATTGAGTCAACTATTCTGATGAAAGCCTCATAGCTTGCGAAGAAACCGTGACGGCCAGTGAGCAGATAGCCCTCCAGCCAACCCTCGCACATATGCTCAGAAAGCATAGAGTCCATAACACGACCGTCAGAGGCAAGGAACTCGTCGTTGTCTAACTTGTCAGCGTTCCAATCTCTGTTTGTTGCCTCAAAGACCTTGCCAAGTCTGTTTGACATTGTTTCGTCAGGTCCGAAGATACGGAAGTTTCTGCTTTCTTCATTAAGCTTGAATATATCTCTTACAAATCCGCCAAGCTCTATCATATCCTGTGCTTCAACTGCGCCAGGAGCAGGCACATCAATGCCGTATTTCCTGAAATCAGGAAGTCTGAGATCTCTCAGAAGAAGTCCGCCGTTGGCGTGTGGGTTTGCACCCATTCTTCTGTCGCCTGTAGGAGCAAGCTCCTCAAGCTCAGGGATAAGTCTGCCCTCTTCTGTGAAAAGCTTCTCAGGGTGATAGCTCTTGAGCCAATCCTCAAGCATTTTCAGATGCTCAGGAGCTTCCATTGTCATTGGTACCTGATGCGCTCTGAATGTACCCTCTATCTGCTTGCCATCGACAACCTTCGGACCTGTCCAGCCCTTTGGTGAACGGAATATTATCATAGGCCACTTTGGTCTTTCAGTAACGCCGTTTTCTCTTGCGTTCTTCTGGATAGTCTTTATTTCCTCGATAACAGTGTCAAGAGTTTCAGCCATGAGCTTGTGCATTGTCATAGGATCGTCGCCCTCGACAAAGTATGGCTTCCAGCCGCAACCCTCAAAGAAGCTCTTTATCTCTTCATGAGAAATTCTTGAGAATACAGTTGGATTTGATATCTTGTAGCCGTTAAGGTGAAGTATAGGAAGTACAGCACCGTCAGTCTTAGGATTCAGGAACTTGTTTGAGTGCCATGCTGTTGCAAGAGGACCGGTTTCAGCCTCACCGTCGCCGACAACGCAAGTTGTGATAAGGTCAGGGTTGTCGAATACAGCGCCGAATGAGTGTGCAAGTGAATAACCAAGCTCACCGCCCTCGTTTATAGAACCTGGGGTTTCAGGCGCAACGTGTGATGAGATTCCTCCTGGGAAAGAGAACTGCTTGAACAGCTTCTGCATACCCTCAACATCTCTTGAAATGTTAGGATATACCTCAGAATAAGAGCCTTCAAGATAGGTGTTGGCTACCATGAAGTTTCCTCCGTGACCAGGGCCTGAAATATAGATCATGTCAAGGTCATATTTCTTGATGACTCTGTTAAGGTGAACATAGATAAAGTTCTGACCAGGTACAGTACCCCAGTGACCAACTATCTTTTTCTTGACGTGATCCATTGTGAGCGGCTCACGGAGAAGCGGATTGTCAAGCAGATAGAGCTGACCTGCCGAAAGATAATTGGCAGCTTCCCAATACCTGTTCATTTTCTCCAAGAGCTCAGGAGAAATGTTCATTGTGTCTGACATTGCAATACCTCCATATATTTTGTCATAGATCAAAAAAACAGTAAACGTTTTCACACAATAAGATTATATCACAGCCCAGAATTTTTTGCAAGAAAAGAATATGAAACTAGCCGAAAATTTTATACTCCATTTACGACATTTCATATGCTATATAAAAATAGTAATAATAAAGACCTCTCCGCATATAGCAGAAAGGTCAAAGTATGTCTAAATAACAGTAAAGAACATATGCAACGTCCTTAGCCAGTGGGCTGTCGAGGACGCCAGCCCATACTTTAAATAAGCTGACAAATAAGTATCACGCAGAAACTTGCAAGGCAGGCAAATGCCGCAACTATAATAAGGCTTTTTTCCTTGAATGCAAGCACGCAGGCTGTTATAAGTCCTGCTATGGAAGCCGCAAGGTTCCCCGTTGAGAAAAGTATGGACGGGAAAGTCATTGCTCCAAGCACAGCATATGGCACATAGTAAAGAAAGCTTTGCACAAATCTGTTTGTTATCTTGCCCTTGAATATCACCAACGGCAGGGCACGAATAAGATAGGTCACTCCTGCCATAATGAAAAGATAAATGAAGAAATCTCTTATACTCAGCATTGACCGTCCTCCTCATTTTTCACAGGCATGAGAGCCGCCATTATTCCTGCGGAAAGAACGGTGCAGATTATTATGGAAAATCCTCCAGATACCTTATTAAGAATAGGCAGCCACTTGAAACAACAGCTAAGAAGAGCCGCAAATATCGCCGCCATTGCAATGCCCTTGTTTTTCTTTGCAGGCGGTATTATTATTGCAAGGAACATTCCGTATATTGCAATGCTAAGTGCGCTTATGACTATCTCAGGAAGTATTTTTCCTGCCGCCGCACCTATAAGAGTCCCCAGCGACCAGCCTGCTACAGGTAAAGCGATAAGCCCATACATATACTGCCTTGAAACTTCCCCTATATTTCCCATTGCCATGACAAATATCTCGTCTGTAACTCCGAAGCCTACCAGCCAGCGGTGTATTCCCGACAGTGACTTGTCAGCTTTCTGTGAAAGAGATATGGACATAAGTGCATACCTCAGATTGATGATAAACTGGGCACAAGCCATTTCTATCCAGAAACCGCCCCCCGACAGCATAATGTCAAGTCCTGCGAACTGACCTGCCGAGGTCACGTTGCAAATAGAGATAAGCACAGTTTCCCACCAGCTCAGACCACCTTTTACGCCTTGAAGTCCGAATGTAAAAGATACCGAAAGATACCCCAAAGCAATAGGTATGCCGTCTTTAAGACCTTTTTTGAAACCACTCATAAATCATTCCGCCGAAGCGGTGTTCCCCCTCAAATCAAAAATTATCTATCCTGCACTGACATGACGCCATTGTAACAAGTGCCGCCTTGTGGCTTTCTTCCGTTACTCCTGCGCAGGCGTTTGCGTCAACTATGACTTCGCATTCAGGGCAAAAAGCTTTTATTAGCAAAGCGTTTGATACCACGCAAATGTCTGTGCAAAGTCCGCAAAGCTCTATCTCGTCCCCTGCCTTTGTTATTTCAGCAAGGTGCTGTGCAAGCTCAGCCGAGCCGAATGTGCTTTTTTCATAGATCTCTGCGCTTCCACCGATAGCCTCAGCTACCTGAGTCTCAGGCTGCCAGCCCTCGGTGCCTTTTATGCAATGCTCCACAGGGAGCTTTTTTCCCTCAGGCGTTTCAAGATAATCCTTGAAATGTGTGTCAAGGGTCATGAATACAGTGCTGTCCTGAGCCTTGTAACTGCGTATTTTTTCACAGACAGCAGGAACGATCATTTCTGCCATTTTTGAACCAAGACTGCCCGTGACAAAATCATTCTGCATATCAACAACTATAAGATATCTCATATTCTATTTACTCCTTTCTCTCACGACGAAAACGTTTTGACAGGTAAGAACTGACATATTGTTTTATTAGTCCATAAAGTAACATTATAACTCTAAAATATGAATTTTTCAACGTGTGCATAAAATGGGCAAAAAAAATGCTGAGCAACGGTGCTCAGCAGAAAATAAAATAAAAAAAACTATGTGTAGAACAAAAGAAAGGAGACAACAAAACGGATGTTAAATCAAACAAATTATGTTCAATATCCTTAACATCAATTAAATTATAACCTCTTTTGTAGCGATAGTCAAGAAAAAGTTGCAAAGAACTTGTTAATTTTCTGAAAATTCGGGATTTTGCACAAATATTTCGTTGACATTATGCTAACAATGACATCTGCGTGAGGTCTGAACTTAATTCGACTTAAAAAAGTAAAATATCTTATCCATTTTTAGCGTCTGTGATGTTCAAATTTTAATGTTTAAAACAAAAAAATAAGGTCATGACAGCAGGAAAGAGAGCCGATTTTAGAATATGCAGCAGGCAAACCCGTGATAAAATGCTGCCCTCTGAAACAAGCTCCCTCTCCTGCCGTCATGACCTGCAGGGGACTACTGCTCGGTGACAAGTCTGTTGTCTTTGAAAAACAGTGAAATGCACCAGATAGCCGAAATAGCTACCAAAACGTAGATGATCCTGCTTAGTATCGCCGCAGCACCTCCGAAAAGAAATGCCACAAGGTCGAACTGGAAAATGCCCACAAGCCCCCAGTTTATGCCGCCTATTATGAGAAGCAGCAGTGCGATCCTATCTATCATGAGAAACTCCTCCTTTGATTGTTTAAGATATAGAGCAGTCCGTCTGTCAGCGGGCTGTTAATTGTAGTATTGTCATATTTTTTTGGATTATTCATTAAACGTTTGGTAAAAAACTACTAAAAAACACAGCTAAAATTCTATATAAAAATCTGCGTTTTGTACTAGACAAAAGCGACGGGCTATGTTATAATAATTGTATGTTAATCGTTTAAGTAAAAATGTATGGTAAAGCGTGAGGCAGATCATCGCTTTGCACTATGGGGGCGTTACTTTTTTGAATAATATAGACCTTAAATTCATGTTTAAAGATACGGAATGTGTCAGAATGCAGTCGGGAAAGTATTCCTGCGTTATCGCACCAAAACTTGGTGCTTCTGTGCTGAGGCTTCGTGACGAGGAAAACGGCATAGAGGTGTTCAGATATCGTGATGACTGCACTCTCAAGACTATAAATAAGGCGAGAGAGATATGGGGACTGCCTACTCTTTTCTTGCCTAATCGCTTTGATAAGGGCATTATAAAGACCTCTGACGCAGTGTATCAAATGCCTGTAAATGAGAAAAAGCTTGATAATTTTATCCATGGCTGGGTGCATAAGAGAGAACACGAAATAGAGTGTTATTCAACACAGGATAAAAAAGTTGTGCTTGTTACTTCTTATACCTTTGACAAGAATGACGAGATGTATTCTTATTTTCCGGTGGATTTTAAAATATCTTATACGTTTACGCTTTCTGAAAACGGCCTTTTGCAGGAGATATACCTGACAAACAACAGCGACAAGGCTCTGCCTGTTTCTATATGTACTCATACCTGCCTTAATGCGCCAATGTGCGATGGTGGCAGGGAGGAATCAATGAGAATGTGCGTGCCGATAATCGAAAAGTGCGAGCTTGACAAGAGATGTCTGCCAACAGAAAAGCTTTTGCCTCTTAAAAAGAAAGACCTTGAATATAAAGAGGGTACAAAAATGCCTACCCTGCATAATATCTCAAACGATATGTACACCGCAGGCATGAACAAGCTTGACGGTAAGGACTTCTATGGCTCTTATGTTGTGGATACTGACAATGGTCATAAGGTTTGCAACGAGGTGTCAAAAGAATTTAAGTTCTGGAATATGTGGAACGATAAGGGCAATAAAGGATATTTCTGCCCTGAACCAATGACAGCTATGATAAACTCTCCTAATCTCAGCCTGCCTAACGAAGTGAGCGGATATGAGGAGATAACAAAGGGTCACACATTCAAGTGCTGGCAGAGATTCTTTACTGAATAATAGAAAATGCAGTAGGGGTGAACTGAGGTCACCCGTTGATATACGCATTTGTATGGGTTATAATTAAGAAATTAATTAACAATAGATAAATTACGAAAGGTGGAAATTATTGATGAAATTTGGTCATTTTGATGACGTGAAAAAGGAATATGTCATCAGCAATCCAAGAACGCCATATCCATGGATAAACTATCTTGGCACACAGGAATTCTTCTCACTTATCTCCAACACAGCAGGAGGCTATTCCTTCTATAAGGACGCAAGACTGAGAAGAATAACTCGTTACCGTTACAACAACGTGCCTATCGACATGGGCGGAAGATATTTCTATATCAAAGACGGCGAAACTATCTGGAATCCGGGCTGGTCACCGGTAAAGACAGAGCTTGATTTTTATGAGTGCCGTCACGGTATGGGCTATACTATCATCACAGGTAAGAAGAATGGACTTAAGGCTGAGGCTACATTCTTTGTTCCTCAGAACTATAACGGCGAAGTTCAGCAGGTAGTTCTCACAAACGAGAGCAATGAAGAAAAAACATTCTCATTCTTCTCATTTGCAGAGTGGTGTCTTTGGGACGCTCAGGACGACTGCACAAACTTCCAGAGAAACTTCAGCACAGGCCGTGTTGAGGTAGTAGGTTCAACTATCTATCACAAAACAGAATACAGAGACAGAAGAGATCACTTTGCATTCTATACAGTAAATGATGAGATAGACGGCTATGATACAGACAGAGATTCATTTATCGGTCTTTATAACGGCTTCCATAACCCACAGGCTGTTGAAGCAGGCAAGGCTAACAACTCATTTGCAGACGGCTGGTCACCTATCGCTTCACACTACAAGAAGATAACACTTGCTCCGGGCGAGTCAAAGACTCTTGTATTTATCCTCGGCTATGTTGAAATGCCTGTTGACAAGAAGTTCGAGGCTGACGGCGTTACTATCAATAAGGAAAAGGCTCTCGCAATGATCGAGCAGTATAACACTCCTGAAAAGGTAGCCGCAGGTCTTGAAGAACTCAAGGCAACTTGGGACAGACTTCTCAGCGTTATCAATGTTGACACACCTGATGACAAGGTAAACAGAATGGTAAATATCTGGAACCAGTATCAGTGCATGGTAACATTCAACCTTTCACGTTCCGCATCATATTTCGAGAGCGGTATCGGCAGAGGAATGGGCTTCAGAGATTCAAACCAGGATATCCTCGGCTTCGTTCATCAGATACCGGACCGTGCAAGACAGCGTATCATCGACATCGCTTCTACACAGCTTCCTGACGGTGGCTGCTATCATCAGTACCAGCCTCTTACAAAGAAGGGCAACTCCGATATCGGCGGCGACTTCTCAGACGATCCGCTGTGGATGATCCTTTCAGTTTCCGCATACATCAAGGAAACTGGCGACTGGTCTATCCTTGACGAAATGGTACCATACGATAATGACGAGTCAAAGGCTAAGCCAATGCTCGACCACCTTAAGGTATCATTCTATCACATTGTAAATAACCTCGGCCCTCACGGTCTGCCACTTGCAATGAGAGCTGACTGGAACGATTGTATCAACCTTTCATGCTACTCTGACACTCCGGGCGAGAGCTTCCAGACTTATACAAACCCTAAGTTTGCAGCCGAGGGCGGCTACTCAAAGGTAGCTGAGTCTGTAATGGTGGCAACACTCTTTACATACACAGGTCCTAACTATGTGTCTATCCTCAAGCACCTTGGCAAGGACGATGAAGCTGCCGCAGCACAGGCTGAGATAGACAAGATGAAGAAGAACGTTATGGAATCTGCATTTGACGGCGATTGGTTCCTGAGAGCTTACGATTCCACAGGCGCAAAAATGGGTTCAAAGGAGTGCGAAGAGGGTAAGATATTCATCGAACCACAGGGCTTCGCAGTTATGTCTGAAATAGGCAAGGACGAGGGCGCTGACATCAAGACACTTGATTCTATCGACAAGTACCTCAATACAAAATATGGTCTTGTTCTTAACAACCCTGCATACTCAAAGTATTATATCCAGTATGGTGAGATATCCACATATCCGGGCGGATATAAGGAGAATGCCGGTATCTTCACACACAACAATGCTTGGATAATCTGCGCAGAGGCATATGCAGGCAGAGGTGACAAGGCGTTCGAGTATTACAGCAAGATAGCTCCTGCATTCAACGAGGAGATTTCTGATCTTCATAAGACAGAGCCTTATGTATACGGTCAGATGATAGCTGGTAAGGACGCAAGCAGATTCGGCGAGGGCAAGAATAGCTGGCTCACAGGTACAGCCGCATGGAACATGGTAGCTATCTCACAGTACATTCTCGGAGTACAGGCTGACTTTGACGGCTTGAAGATAGATCCATCTATCCCTCACGAGTGGGACGGCATGACAGCAACACGTCAGTACAGAGGTGCAACATACAACATCACTGTTAAGAACCCTGACCACGTTTGCAAGGGCGTAAAGAGCGTAACAGTTGACGGCAAGGCAGTAGAGGGCAATGTTCTCCCTGTAGCTGAAAATGGTGCAACAGTAAATGTTGAGGTAGTAATGGGCTAAGCCATACAAATTTTAAAGGCGAGATTATGTTTTTTGGAAAGACAAAGAAAAAAAATAAACCAACTACAATTGAGCATCCTGTATTAGGAACTTTGATTAAAAAAACAGATTGGTACACAAAGAAGAGCTTTATCATTACATTATGGGATAAAACTTTTGACCTGTATCTATGTATATACTCAAATCAAAAAGATGCTGTAATTTCATTTGAACAAGAAGAAGCAATCAGATATTATCTTGATAATCAGATTCAAATCGAACGAGATATTCAAAAAATGTTGTTGAATTTTTTTCACACTTCAGATTGTTCTTTGATTGAAAAGAGTATACAAATTGAAGGATTGAATTTTACAAGGAATGGAGCTATCAGCATTGGTTTAATATCTGATTTTTCTGATGAGTTTCTTGAAAAACATATTGGAGAAGATGTTATTTTTACAGATTCTTTTGGGATGTCAGTTTATCCGATTAAGGCAGTGCTTCCAAATGAGAAAGTATATTACAACTTCAATAATAAATACGAAGGAGACCAGCTTTAATATGAATGTGTTTGACAGCATAATTACTGGACTTAACGAGGCAGTTGACTACGAAAAAGGTAAAATTTCTGCTAAAAAACAACTCTTAGAATAGAGCCTTTGCCTGATATATCTGCTGAAGATATAAAAGCGATCCGAAAAAAGCTGGGATTTACGCAGGCGGTATTTGCCGCAGTGATCGGAGTTTCGACAAAAACTGTTGAGGCGTGGGAAAAAGGTACGAACCAGCCTATCGGTCCTGCACGCAGAATGATCTCACTCATTCAGTTTGACCCAGAAATTCTGCAAAGCTACCATATCGTAAATGAAAATGTTATTTAACTATGACCGCAGTTCTTTGAGGACTGCGGATCTTTTTATCCCGTCACATCAAAGACCTTTTTGATGTGTTCAACACAAAAAAGCCGCCCACCAGCGTGGACGGCTTTTGTCATATGCGAATTATTCCTGCGGACCCATTACCTTGACCATAACGGCTTTCTGTGCATGAAGTCTGTTTTCAGCTTCCTCGAATATCTCATTTGCGTGAGCCTCGAATACCTTTTCTGTTATCTCCTCCTCACGGTGAGCAGGCAGACAGTGCTGAACCATTGCGTCAGCCTTTGCAACAGCCATGATATCGTCGTTTATCTGATAGCCCTTGAATGCTATCTTTCTCTTTTCTGTTTCAGCCTCTTCGCCCATGGAAGTCCAAACGTCTGTGAACAGAACGTCAGCGTCCTTTGCAGCCTCAAGAGGAACGTCTGTCATTGAGAACTTGTCTCCGTAGCCCTTGGCAAATTCAAGAACCTCAGCAGCAGGCTGATAATCCTTAGGGCAAGCGATAGAAACTTCCATGCCTACCTTAAGTCCACCAACGATAAGAGAGTTTGCCATGTTGTTGCCGTCGCCTATGTAGCACATTTTCAGACCCTCGAAACGTCCCTTGAACTCTCTGATAGTCATAAGGTCAGCAAGCACCTGACAAGGGTGACAGAAGTCTGTCAGACCATTTATTACAGGGATAGAGCCATATTTAGCAAGATCCTCAACCTCTTTCTGCTCAAAAGTACGGATCATGATGCCGTCAAGGTAACGTGAAAGAACACGGGCTGTGTCCTGAACAGGCTCGCCTCTGCCTATCTGGAGATCACGGTTTGAAAGGAAAAGTGCCTGACCGCCAAGCTGATACATACCTGTTTCAAAAGAAACTCTTGTACGGGTAGAGGACTTCTGGAATATCATTCCGAGAGTTTTGCCTTTAAGAATGTGATGCTCGATACCATTTTTGTTTTCGTATTTGAGCTGGTCTGCAAGATTGAGAATGTCGAGAATTTCCTCCTTGGAAAGGTCGAGCATTTTAAGTAAATGTTTCATAATATTTCCTCCGTAATTTGATTTTTATTTGGTATTGCGTATCAAACGGGCGAACACTGTTCGCACCTACACACTTTGTTATTTCTCGTCAAGAACTTTTTTCAGAATAGCAAGTCCCTTGTCTATCTGCTCATATGAGATATTCAGCGGCGGCAAAAATCTCAGCTTGTCCTTTGCAGTGAGAATAAGAAGGCCGTTTTCAAAGCATTTGTTGAGCACATCAGCGGCTTTCTTGGTTTTGAGCCTTACGCCTATCATAAGACCAAGTCCGTCAACGCCTTCAACTTCGTCTATCTGGACAAGCTTTTCTCTGAAATATTCGCCCTTTTTGCGAACTTCTTCAAGAAATTCAGGCTTTGTCACCTTGTCAAGAACTGCGTTTCCGCCTGCGCAGGAAATAGGATTTCCGCCGAATGTTGAGCCGTGCGTACCCTTGCCAAGTACCTCACTGCACTTCTTGTTAGCAAGGCACACGCCTATCGGAACACCGCCTGCAAGACCCTTTGCAAGTGTTGTTATGTCAGGCTTTACGTTGTAAAGCTCAGATGTGAGGAGCTTGCCAGTTCTGCCAACGCCTGTCTGTACCTCGTCTGCGATAGTGAGGATATCCCTCTTTGCACACTCAAGCATGATAGTGTTCACAAAGCTCTGCTGAAGAGGTATAACACCGCCCTCGCCCTGAACAAACTCGAACATTACAGCGCAGACCTTGTTGTCAAGCTTGTTGAGCTTGTCCATAAGATCGTCAATATCATTAGCGATAACATTCTCAAATCCGCCAACGAACGGGAAGAAGTAGTTGTGGAAAACCTCCTGACCTGTTGCAGAAAGAGTGCAAAGCGTTCTGCCGTGGAAGCTGTTTACAAGGGTGATGATGATATTTCTCTCAGCGTCCTTGCCGTATTTGTCAAAGCTGTATTTTCTTGCAAGCTTTATTGCGCACTCGTTAGCCTCTGCGCCCGAGTTGCCGAAGAACATTTTCTCATAGCCTGTTGCCTCGCAAAGTCTTTTTGCAAAGTCAGCCTGTACCTTTGTGTAATAGTAGTTTGAGGTGTGCTGTATCTTGTGTGCCTGATCGCAAATAGCGTTCACCCAATCCTCGTCGCAGTAGCCAAGGCTGTTTGTGCCGATACCGGAGCCGAAGTCGATATACTCTTTTCCGTCCTCGCCAACAGCCGTCTGACCATGACCGCTTTCCATAACAAGACCTATTCTGCCATAGGTCTGCATAACGTGTTCGTTGAACTGTTCTATGGTGTTCATTTTTATCACTCTTTTCAATATGTATTGATATTTTATATAAACTGTGTACCGATACCCTCGTTAGAGAGCAGCTCGATAAGTATCGAGTGCGGTACTCTGCCGTCAATGATAGTGGTCTTTTTAACGCCACGTCTTACGGCTTCAACACAGCAGTCTATCTTTGGTATCATTCCACCACTTATGATGCCTTTCTTTTTGAGATAAGGCACATCGCTGACGTTTACCTGTGGGATAAGTGTGGAATCATCGTCCTTGTCCTCCAGCAGACCAACTATATCCGTCATAAGGATAAGCTTTTCCGCTCTCAGACAAGAAGCGATTCTCGCCGCCGCAGTGTCAGCATTGATATTGTAAGACTGTCCGTCCTCGCCAACGCCAACTGTGGAGATTATAGGAACATAACCGTTGTTAAGTGCGTCAACTATAGGCTTTGTTGTTACCTTTTTGATGTCGCCCACAAAACCAAGGTCTACCTCGCTGTCAAGCTTCTGCGCAAGTATCATCTGACCGTCACAGCCGCAAAGACCGAGAGCCTTTCCGCCATGAAGCTGCAAAGCGCAAACAAGCTCCTTGTTTACCTTGCCGCAAAGCACCATTTTAACGATATCTATAGTTTCAGCGTCAGTGTATCTCAGACCGTTTATGAACTTGCTTTCAATGCCGACTCTTTTGAGCATTGCATTTATCTCAGGGCCACCGCCATGAACAAGAACTACCTTTATGCCTACCTCGCTTAGAAGCACGATATCGCTCATAACAGCTTCTTTAAGCTCAGCGTTTGTCATAGCGTTGCCGCCGTATTTTACAACGACTATCTTGTCGTGGTATTTCTGAATGTGTGGCAGAGCGTCAATAAGTATCTGACTTCTGATTTTATTGCTTATGTCCATTTCTCATTCTTCTTTCCTATACTGATTTTATGTCTTAGCTTCTGTAATCGCCGTTTATCTTAACATAATCATATGTAAGGTCACAGCCCCATGCAGTGGCAGTGCCGTTGCCGTCGCCGATAGAAACGCTTATTGTGATCTCGTCCTCAAGAAGAACGGTCTTAGCCACATCCTCAGAGAACTCTATGCCTGCGCCGTTGTGGCAAACGTGTATCTCTCCTGCCTTTGATGACAGTGAAACGTCCACCTTGTTTATGTCAAAATCAGCTTCAGCGTATCCAACAGCGCAGAGTATCCTGCCCCAGTTAGCGTCAGCACCGAACATTGCACACTTGAAAAGCGGCGAGCATATAACGCTCTTTGCAACGATTATAGCGGTGTCAAGGTCTTTTGCACCGGTAACAGTACATTCAAGGAGCTTAGTTGCGCCCTCGCCGTCCTTTGCGAGCATCTTAGTAATGTTCATCATAACGATATAAAGAGCTTTTTTGAACACCTCGTAGCTCTCACCCTCGGCTGTTATCTCATGGTTTCCTGCAAGTCCGTTAGCCATAACAGCACAGGTATCATTCGTTGACTGGTCGCCGTCAACAGACAGGCAGTTATATGTTATCTTGACGATATCAGTAAGAGCCTTTTTGAGCATTTCGGAAGATACAGCACAGTCTGTAGTGATAACATTGAGCGTAGTCGCCATGTTAGGGTGTATCATACCGCTGCCCTTGCCCATGCCGCCAACGTGGCAGATCTTGCCGTCAAGCTCAAACTCAACAGCAACTTCCTTTTTCACTGTATCAGTAGTCATGATAGCAATAGCGGCTTTTTCGTTTCCCTCATAGGAAAGTCCCTCATAAAGCTCGTCTATCTTAGCTTCGATAGGCTCGAGAGGAAGTATCTGACCTATGACGCCTGTCTGAGCGATAAGAATTTCCTCAGGCTTAACGCCCATTTTAGCGGCAGTCATCTCGCACATTTTGTAAGCCTTTTCCTCACCGTCAGCGTTGCAGGTGTTAGCGTTTTTGGAATTGAGGATAAAGCCCTTAGCCTTGCCGCCTGTTTTAGCAAGATTTTTCTGAGAAACAGTAACAGGAGCACCCTTGACCTTATTCTGAGTAAAAACGCCGGCGGCTGAACACATAACGTCAGACTCAACGAGGCAAAGGTCAGGCTTTTTTGTAGGGTTTTCCTTTATGCCGCAATAAAGACCGTTAGCCTTAAAGCCCTTTGCAGCACACACGCCGCCGTCTACATACTTATAGCCGTCGAAATTTTTCTTTGATATCTCTTTCATATTCAAAACTCCTTACAAAATTTTCACACTAATTAGATCAGGACAGATTTTTTTCTATTAATTATTTCTGTAGGGGCGAACAGCTTTCGCCCGCTTATTTTTTCCGCACTTTTATATTCGCACTCATTGGTCGGGAATTGCTCTCCTTTGTGGGGGAGCTTATTGTCGCCGTTGGCGAGTCATTTGAAGACGCTTCGCTGTTCAAATGACAAAAGCGGCGGAGTTTTGTTGGTTTTTAGGCTTGGTTGAGAAATTTTACTTCGGTTTGTTTTATTTTTTTTGTCCGCCGCTTTTTTTAGACCGTACTTTTGTGGTGGGGGCTCTGCCCCCTGTTGGGTTTGATTTTGCTTTTGGCTTTATTTTGCCCCCGCTGGGGCTGCTCGCCCCTGTCCCTCGGCAGGGCTAACGCCGCCCTGCACCGGCGATTTTTTGTGCGGTGCTTTTGGTTTGTTTTTTGCTTTTTTGTTATTCCAGCCCCGTTGCTTCGTTTATCCCCAACATTATATTCATATTCTGTATTGCTGCGCCGCTTGCACCTTTTCCAAGGTTATCAAATCTCGACATAAGCAATATCTGATCCTCGTTTCCGCAGACGAATATCTGCATATTATTCGTTCCAGCCAATGTATTCGCTGCGATAAATCCGTCAGGAAGCGTTTCTGTTCCGCCAAGCTCCATTACCTTAACGAAATGCTGACCAAGATAATGCTCCGCCATTATTTCATGGATATTCTCAGGTGTATATTTCTTTGTCAAACATCTTGTCACCAGCGGCACAGAAACAACCATACCATTATAATAGTCGTCAACTATCGGATTGAACATAGGCTTATATTTAAGTCCGCACACCGCCTGCATTTCAGGGATATGCTTGTGCTTCTGCCCCAGTGCATACTGACGTGGAGAATACATTTCCTTTGTTTTATTTTCGCTCTCCATAGCGGCTATCATTTTCTTTCCGCCGCCGCTGTAGCCTGAAACTGCATGGCAGGTAACAGGATAATCCTCAGGAAGCACTCCTGCCTTTACGAGAGGATAAACAAGGCTTATAAAGCCGCTTGCATAACAGCCTGGGTTTGCAACTCTTTTTGAATTGCGGATATTCTCTCTATGCTTTTCAGAAAGCTCAGGGAAGCCATAGTCCCATGCAGGGTTTGTTCTATGAGCGGTAGAAGCGTCGATTATCCTGACATCAGGGTTTGTGCAAAGTGAAGCCGCCTCTATTGCCGCTGCGTCAGGCAGGCAGAGAAAAGTGATATCCGATGAGTTTATCATCTTTGCTCTCTCGTTCACGTCCTTGCGCTTTTCCTCGTCAATGAGCATTATCTCAACGTCATTTCTGTTCTGAAAACGCTCATATATCTGAAGTCCCGTTGTTCCCTCTTTGCCATCAATAAAAACTCTTGTTTTCATTTTTCTTCATATCCTTCTAAAAAACTTTATGATTTTGTCTGCCAATAATCTGTATGCTCATGCAAAGGCAAACTTTTGTAGGGGCGAACAGTGTTCGCCCGTTTGGCTGACAGCTCTTTAGCCGTCTGCATACTTTTAATTATCGTCCAAAATGTTCTTGTATTCAGGTTCTTTTTTCAGCTTTTTACGCTTTTTATCTTCCTTTGCGGCGTTTATTGCGTCCTTATCCGCAAAGCAGTTTCCAAGACCTGCGGCAAAGCCTGCGGTCAACACAGTGAGTACGATAAAGTTCGGCACTACCGACCTTGCTTCCTCCACGAAGATATATTCTATCACCGAAACCGCTATCATCACAGGCGCAACATACCATTTCAAGCCGTAGTTCTTAGCGTGTCGGTAGCAAGCCCACCATGTACACACAGGGTACACCACCGTAAATCCCACTGCAAACAGCGGATATATCACAAAAAGCTTAGCCGTAAAAAGCCACATTATAACTGTCGCAAGCTCCCACAGCACAAGATATAGCAGTGCCGTCTTAACAGGGGAGCGGTGTTTATCAAAGCTTATTTCTGACATATTCTATCTGAGCTTTTACAGACTCAGGCGCAGGACCGCCTGCCGCTTTTCTCTGCATTACGCAGGTGTCAAGGCTGATAGCGTCATAAACGTCCTCGTCAAAGTTGTCAGTGAGCTTCTTGTACTCCTCCAATGGGAGAGTTTCAAGTGTACAGCCCTTTTCAATGCAGGTGTGAACGAGAGTGCCCGTTATCTTGTAAGCGTCCCTGAAAGGCATACCCTTTTTAACAAGATAGTCAGCACAGTCAGTAGCATTGATAAAGCCCTTGGCTGCGGCGTTTCTCATGTTCTCAGGGATAACTCTCATTGTGGCGAGCATCGGGTCGAAAGTTTTAAGACAAAGCTTAACAGTGTCAATAGCGTCAAAGATAGCCTCCTTGTCCTCCTGCATATCTTTGTTGTATGCAAGTGGCAGACCCTTCATCATAACGAGCAGTGTGTTAAGGTCGCCGTAAACTCTGCCTGTCTTGCCTCTTATAAGTTCAGTAACATCAGGGTTTTTCTTCTGTGGCATGATAGACGAGCCTGTTGCATAAGCGTCGTCAAGCTCGATAAATTTGAACTCCCATGAGCACCAAAGAATTATCTCCTCAGAAAATCTTGAAAGGTGCATCATAAGCAGTGAGATAGCTGAGCAAAGCTCGATGCAGAAATCTCTGTCCGAAACGCCGTCAAGTGAGTTCTGTGTTATCTCGTCAAATTCAAGCAGATCGCAAACTCTCTGTCTGTTTATAGGGTAAGTTGTAGATGCAAGAGCACCGCTTCCCAAAGGCATGATGTTCGTTCTCTTGTAGCTGTCCTCAAGTCTTGAAATATCTCTCAGAAGCATATTTGCATACGCCATAAGGTGGTGAGCAAATGTGATAGGCTGTGCCCTCTGAAGATGAGTATATCCCGGCATAACAGTTGTGAGATTTTTCTCTGCAATGTCAAGGATAGTGTGCTCAAGCTTTTTCACAAGCTCGATTATCTCTTTTGTTTCGGCTCTGAGTATCATTCTCACGTCAAGTGCCACCTGATCGTTTCTTGATCTTGCCGTGTGAAGTCTTTTGCCTGTGTCGCCAAGCCTTTTGGTAAGCTCAGCCTCAACAAACATATGAACGTCCTCTGCAGTAGGGTCGAACTGTAATTTTCCCTCGTCGATATCCGCAAGAATACCCTTAAGTCCCTGGACTATTTTTTCGCTTTCGTGCTTTTCGATTATACCGCACTCGCCCAGCATTGTGGCGTGCGCCATAGAACCCTCTATATCATAGCGGTACATTCTTGCGTCAAAGGAAATAGATGAATTGAAATCATTGACTCTTTCGTCAACTTCCTTTGTAAATCTTCCTGCCCACATTTTTCCTGCCATTTTAAAACCGTCCTTTATGTTTATTTCAAGTTATCAAATATAAAAAATGTATGGGCAAAATGACCCCAAAGGATCATCCTGCCCCAATACATTTCAATAAGTGCGGATCAAATTTCCTTTTCGTGCTGTTCAAGCAGCTTCTGGATATCCACGCCGTTGATCTTCAGACCGTCTATCTTGCAATCGTTTATCTCAACGTTTGTAAGGTCACAGTGAATGAACTGTGAGTTCTTAAGATCAGGATTTTTAAACTCAACATTGTTCATGATAGAGCAGCCAAATCTCGAGTTGCTGAGATTTACGCCCAAGAACTTTGTGTTTACCATATACATATCTGCAAAGTCGCTTTCTTTCATGCTGACGTTGTTGAAATGTGTCTCGTCCATGTTAACGTCATCGAAAACGGCTTCCTTAAGATTTACGTTCGAGAACTTTGCTCCGCCGAGGTTTACGTCCTCAAAAGAGGAGTTCGGCAGGCTGTCATAAGAGATCTCGACCTTCTTGTCTATTGCAGGCTCAAAAATGCTGTTGTTATCTGACATATCAAAACCTCCGTGAAAAATATTATACAAACTTTTTAAGGTTATACACCTTTATGCTCTGCTGACCAGAGCGTCGCTATTAGTCTTTCTTAGCGTTTCTCTTCTGCTCGAGCTTAGCTCTTACCTTGATAGGCAGACCGAAGAGGTTGATGAATCCTGCTGAATCAGCCTGATTGTAAACATTGTCCTCATCAAATGTAGCAACTTCTTCATCATAAAGTGTGTATGGAGATGTTACACCTGCGTTTATCATGTTGCCCTTGTAAAGCTTGAGCTTAACGTCACCTGTAACAGTCTTCTGTGTTTCTGTAACAAATGCGCTCATAGCCTCACGGAGAGGAGTGAACCACTGACCATTGTAAACAATGTCAGCAAACTTGATTGAAAGATACTGCTTAACTCTTGCAGTTTCCTTGTCAAGTGTGATAGTTTCAAGAACTTCATGAGCCTTGTAAAGGATAGCTCCGCCTGGAGTTTCATAAACGCCTCTTGACTTCATACCAACAAGTCTGTTCTCAACAAGGTCAGCAAGACCGATACCATTTGCACCGCCAAGCTCGTTAAGCTTTGTAACAAGCTCCTTGCCGTTCATCTCAACGCCGTCAACTGCTGTTGGGATACCCTTTTCAAAGTGGATAGTTACATAAGTTGGCTTGTCAGGAGCCATGATAGGTGAAACGCCCATTTCAAGGAAGCCCGGCTTCTCATACTGTGGCTCGTTTGCAGGATCTTCAAGATCCAGACCTTCGTGTGAAAGGTGCCAAAGGTTCTTGTCCTTTGAGTAGTTTGTTTCTCTGTTTATCTTCAGAGGAATGTTGTGTGCCTCAGCATACTCGATCTCCTGCTCTCTTGACTTAAGATCCCAGATTCTCCAAGGAGCGATTATCTCCATATCAGGAGCGAAAGCCTTGATAGCAAGCTCAAATCTAACCTGGTCGTTGCCCTTACCTGTGCAGCCGTGGCATATAGCGTCGGCACCCTCTTTGATAGCAATCTCAGCTATTCTCTTTGCAATGATCGGACGAGCAAATGAAGTGCCGAGGAGGTACTGGTTTTCATAAACAGCGCCAGCCTGTACTGTTGGATATACATAATCCTCGATGAACTCTTCTGTAAGGTCCTCGATATAGAGCTTAGAAGCGCCTGTCTTGATAGCCTTTTCCTCAAGACCGTCAAGCTCTGTGCCCTGACCAACGTTTCCTGAAACAGCGATTACTTCGCAGTTGTTGTAGTTTTCCTTGAGCCACGGAATGATGATAGATGTATCAAGTCCGCCGGAATAAGCAAGGACAACCTTTTTGATCTCTTTTGCCATAACAAAATTCCTCCATTGTTTGTAGTAAGTATGTTTGTATAATATTTTCACGGCTTTCATGCCGATAAAATTATTATACACCTTTATACAGCATTGTCAAGTGCTTTTGCATAAAAATTTTATATTTATACACATTTTAAGGCTTTTTAATGTATATTTTTAGATAATATACAATTTATTCTGTATAAACTTCAAAAGATATACATATCGAGTATTGTAACGGCATAAAATAAAACAGCTAAACCAAAAACACAAAAACAGCTTTACAAATACTTAATTCAATTATATCACTATTCTTCAAAAAAAGCAACACAAAAAAGCCCTGTTTAACGATTTTTGTACAATATTTCAGGGTTTTCAAGGGGTTGCAATTTCATAAGAAATGATATATAATATACTCAGACGTTTTCTATACGATATTGGTGTACAATAAGTATGATAAGTCTGACATAATACTGAAAGGCGGTAATGAAAATGAGCAGTTTCAACGGTTTCAAAGAGGTAACAGAAAAGCTTGACGCTATTGACTTCAATCCATACAAAAAGATAGGCAAGGAGTGGTTTCTTGTAACAGCAGGCGACGAGAGTGGCTGGAACACAATGACAGCTTCATGGGGCTTTGCAGGCGTTATGTGGGGAAAGAACACCTTCACCACAGTTATAAGACCACAGAGATATACAAAGGAATTTATCGACAAGGCAGAATATTTCACCATAAGCTTTTTCAAAGAGGAGTATAAAAAGGCACTTTCATTCTGTGGCTCACATAGCGGACGTGACTGCGACAAGGCAAAGGAAACAGGTCTGACCCCTGTGTTCGTGTCTGAAAACGGCGTGGAGGTAACAGCTTTTGCGGAAGCTGATATGGTGCTTGTGTGCAAAAAGGCTTATGTTCAGGAGATGAAGTCTGAGTGCTTTGTTGATACTGAAAACGATGAGAAATGGTATTCTGACAAGGATTATCACTATCAGTATATCGGCGAGATAGTAAAGGCATTTGTCAAGGAATAATCTAAGCATATCTGCAAAGGATAGGTAGTAATGGTACGTCTTAATGATGATAAAGAAATGGTAAAGAGCATAAAAGAGGGGCTTAAACGCACAGGTGGCTATTGTCCGTGCAGGATACAGCGCACAGAGGAAAACAAGTGTATGTGCAAAGAGTTCCGTGAGCAGATAGCCGACCCGAATTTTGAGGGCTTCTGCCATTGTATGCTCTATTACAAAAGCAAAGACTAGAAAAGGAGCTGTGAAAAATGTCTGTAAAGGTCATAACAAAGGATAATTTTGAAAACGAAGTAATGCACTCGGAAAAGCCTGTCCTGCTTGACTTCTGGGCAGCATGGTGCGGTCCGTGCAAAATGCTTTCACCGCTGGTGGATAAGTATTCTGAGGAGGACAGTTCTGTGAAGGTGGGGAAGGTCAACGTTGACGAGGAAAACGAGCTTGCAGCCGCTTTCGGTATCTCGAGCATACCTGCCCTTTTTGTTGTGAAACATGGCAAGGTAGTTGCTTCAACTGTCGGCTATATGCCTGAGGAGGAGCTCAAATCTTTTGTGGCTTCGGCAAAGGCGAAGTAAAAACAGTTTATCATAACCTAACAAAGCGTATGGGCGACCTGTGGTCGCCCGCTTTTTTTTGTATCGTAATTGGGCTATGAACATCTTCTGCATTTTGTCACTAGGGCAAAATAAAAGCCCTGCAAAATGCAGAGCTTTTAAATATGTTGCTTTAGGTATTATCTGTAAAAAATGCCAAGCTTCGATATCCTATCTCTCCTCACGGAAATAATTTATACCGCAGGATTGTGGCTGTGAACGCTCTCTTGATTTTTTCACTGAAGTGATGATAAGAACAAGAGCCGTTACAAGATATGGGAGCATATCAAAGAATGACTCAGGAACAGTGAAGCCGAGGTTTTTCGGGAAGTAGTATTTCAGCACCATGAATGCACCGAAAATATACGCTCCGTAAATAGCCCTTGCAGGATTCCATACAGCGAAGATAACAAGCGCCACAGCTATCCAGCCAAGACCGTTCACGCTGTTTGCCATCCAAACACCGCCGTTTATTACCATTGAGCAGAACGCTCCGCCTATTCCGCATATTCCTCCGCCGATAAGAACGTTTATGTATTTGTATTTCACAACGCTTATTCCCACAGCGTCCGCAACAGCAGGATTCTCACCGATAGTTCTAAGGTTAAGACCCACCTTAGTCTTTTTCAGATAGATAAACATTATCACAGCGATAACAATGCTCAGATATGTGAAAATGTTCTGTGAGAAAAGCACCTCTCCAAGAACAGGTATCTTGCTGAGAAGCGGTATGTCAATGTTTTTCAGACTGCTCATCACTCCGTCAGGCAGTTTGAGGTTGCCTGTAGGTGAAGCGGATATCATCTGCTCGCCTATGAAGTTTGAAAGTCCCGTGCCGAATATAGTCAGTGTAAGACCTGTTACGTTTTGGTTCGCCATCATTGTTATGGTAAGAAAAGCATAGATAAGGGAAACAAGCGCACCCATAAGAAATGCCGCAAGTATGGAAAGCCAAAGGCTTCCTGTCTTGTATGCTACCATAAAGCCTGCGCAAGCGCCCATTGCCATTGTTCCCTCAACGCCAAGGTTAAGGTGTCCCGCCTTTTCGTTCTGTATCTCTCCTACTGTGCCGAAAAGCAGAGGAGTACCCATGTATACCGCATGGGCAAGGAATGAAATAAGTCTAGTCATTTTTCCTGCCTCCTCTTGTTACAAATCTGTATCTGATGAAGAACTCACAGCCAAGCACGAAGAACAGGATTATTCCCTGCAAAACGTCCGAGCAGTAAGGTGAAAGAACAAATTCAGACGATACCACAGTGCTGCCCTTTTCCAAAACTGCGAATAAGAATGACACCACAAGTATGCCGAATGGATTGAGGTTTGCAAGCCATGCAACTATGATAGCCGTGAAGCCTACTCCGCCTGCAACAGATGTTGAAAGTGTGTGTTCCGTTCCGCAAGCCTGTACCATTCCTGCGATACCGCAGATAGCACCGCTGAGGAACATCGTTCTTATCATTATCTTGCTAGGGCTCATGCCTGCATATCTTGCAGTTGCGTGGCTGTCTGATACTACAGTTATCTCGTAGCCCTGCTTTGTGTATTTAAGATAGATAAATACCAATACCACAAGCACCAGACCTATCAACCAGCCTATCTGCACACCGCCTAGCGAGTCAAGCCATGCGTTAAGGTCAAATCTTGCTATCTTAGGATATCCCTTTGACTCAGGATCCTGCCATGCGCCCTTTGTGAGCCAATCTATAACGTAAAGTGCAATATAGTTGAGCATAAGGGTGAGCAAAGTTTCGTTTGTGTCGAATTTTGCCTTGAAAAATGCAGGGATAATGCCGTACAATCCTCCGCCTATCATCGCCGCAACGAACATCACAATGAAAAGCAGATAGTGAGGCATATTGTAATGATAAAGAGCGAAGTATGAAGCGAAAACTCCGCCCATTATTATCTGACCCTCTGCACCGATATTCCAAAACTTCATCTTAAACGCAAGAGTAATGCCAAGAGAAGATATAAGAAGCGGTATCATTATCTTTATTGTCTCTTTGAACGGCATAAAAGGGCTTGCGGCGTTCTTGCCGATAAAAGCACCCTTTACCATTTTTGCATAGTATGAAAACGGATCTTTACCAAGAATAAGAATGAATATTCCGCCTGCACAAATAGCCAGAAGCACCGACAGAAGCCTTATGATAAGCTTTTGCTTGTTTGAGCGTTCAGCACGCTTGGCTATTCTTATAAGAGGCTCTTTTTTTATAATATCAGCCAATGCCCAGCACCTCCTCCATTGTCGAGCCTGTCATCATCATGCCTACCTGTTCCTTTGTGACCTTTTTGGCGTCACAAATACCTGTTATCTTGCCGTGACAAAGCACCATTATCCTGTCGCAAAGCTCCAGAAGAACGTCAAGATCCTCGCCTATGAAAAGCACAGCCGTATTCTTTTTCTTCTGCTCGTTAAGAAGCGAGTATATAAGATATGATGAGTTGATGTCAAGTCCACGAACAGGATATGCGGTTATGAGCAGATCAGGCTCACTGTGTATCTCTCGTCCAAGCAGGACCTTCTGAACGTTTCCGCCCGAAAGCATTCTTACAGGAAGCTCAGTTGACGGAGTTTTTATTTCAAGCTTTTCTATAAGCTCCTTTGAAAGCGCCTTAGCAGGCTTTCTGTCCACAAAGCAAAGCTTGCCCTGCTTGTATGTTTTAAGAAGCATATTGTCCGTCATACCCACCGAAGCGATAAGACCCATTCCAAGTCTGTCCTCAGGGATAAAGCTCATGCTTATGCCGAGATTTATTATCTCCTTAGGTGTCTTGCCTATGATGTTCTCCTTGTTGTAAAGCACTGCGCCCTTTTCTATCTTCTGAAGCCCTGCGATAGTCTCGCAAAGCTCTTTCTGACCGCTTCCTGCAATGCCTGCCACACCAAGTATCTCGCCCCTGTTTATAACAAAGCTTACGTCATCGAGGGCAATGCTTCCCTCAGAGTTCTTTACCGTCAGATCGACTACGTTAAGTATCGGCTTTACGTTCACAGGTTCAGGTCTTTCTATTGAAAGCTCCACCGCCTTGCCCACCATAAGCTCAGTGAGCTGCTTTTCACTGCTCTCTGCTGTGTTTACAGTTTCAACGCTCTTGCCCTTTCGCAGTATGGTCACTCTGTCAGATATATCCATTACCTCGCCCAGCTTGTGGGTGATGATAATGATAGCACAGCCCTGAGCTTTCATTTTTCTCAGGATATTGAAAAGCTTTTCAGTTTCCTGCGGAGTAAGAACCGCCGTAGGCTCGTCAAGAATAAGTATTTTAGCACCTCTGTAAAGCACCTTCAGTATCTCAACTGTCTGCTTTTCACTGACGGACATATTGTATACCTTTTTGTCAGGGTCAACTTCAAGACCAAGCTGTTCAGATATCTTTTTTATCTCATCTCTCACAGCGCCCTTGCTCTTAAGCTTGCCCTTTGTGCCTGCCACAATGTTGTCTGCGGCGGAGAACACCTCCACAAGCTTGAAGTGCTGATGTATCATGCCTATGCCAAGTTCGATAGAATCCATAGGTGAATTTATCGCCTCAGGCTTGCCGGCAATGTAGATATTGCCCTTGTCAGGGTGATAGATACCCGAAAGCATATTCATCAACGTGGTCTTTCCTGATCCGTTTTCGCCCAGCAGTGCAAGTATCTCACCGTATTTTACTTCAAGATCAATGCCGTCGTTTGCAACCACGCTGCCGAAAACTTTTGTTATACCGCTGCATTTTACAGCGATCTCAGCAGATATTTCTTCACTCATACTTTCAGCTCCTTTTTATGAACTTCCTTAGATTTGCTAATGTCATCAGAAACCGACAGCAGAATTACCTGCTGCCGTATGCTCATATCATTAACAAAACAGGCGGCAACCTGCACCGCCCGTATAAATGTTTTGTTAAGCTGTTAAGCCTTATTACTTGACCTCAACGTTCTTGAAGTACCAGTTGATTCCGCCTGTGATAGTAGCGTCGTCAAGAGTTTTGCCCTCTTCGCCAACTGTTTTGCCGTCGTTTGTTTCGATAACGCCGTCAAATACGTTGAATGAGCCGTCCTCAAGCTTAGCCTTAGCCTCGTCAACAGCCTTCTGCATATCCTCTGTGCAGAGATCCTTGTTCAGAGGAGCGATGTCTACAAGACCGTCAGCCATGCCGCCGTAGTAGTTCTCGCACTTCCAGTTGCCATCAACTATCTGCTTTACCTGATATGTGTAGTATGCAGACCAGTTCCAAAGAGTTGAAGTAAGTGTAGCCTTAGGAGCGTCCTTAGACATATCTGTGTTGTAGCCTACGCCCCACTTGCCTGCGCTTTCAGCCTCCAGCTGTGGGTTAGGTGTGTCGCAGTGCTGAGCGATAACGTCGCAGCCCTCAGAAAGAAGAGCCTTTGCAGCGTTTGTTTCCTCTGTTGGTGAATACCAGCTGTTTGTTACCTTTACATATACCTTAGCGTCAGGATTTACAGAATAAACGCCCATTGCGAAAGCGTCGATACCGCCTGTGCACTCAGAGTTCTCGCTGCCCATAGCGGAAACGTAACCGATAAGATTTGACTCTGTCTTCATACCTGCAACGATACCGGTGAGGTATCTTGCCTGATAAATTCTTCCGAAGTAGTTGTTAAGGTTCTTGCCGTTGTTCTTGTAGCCTGTGCCGTGGCAGAAATAAACGTCAGGATATTCCTCAGCGAGGGATTCCATTTTGTCCATATAGCCCCAGCTTGTGCCGAAGATGATGTTGCAGCCTTCCTCGATGCACTCACGGATAGCTGTTTCTGTAGCAGCAGGGTCGCTGTCTGATACGTTGTTTTTTCTAACGATCTGATCGTCTTTAAGTCCAAGCTCCTTCTGCATACCAACGATACCCTGATCGTGAGCATATGTGTAACCTGAACCGTCGGCAGGGTTGCCGATGTGTATAACACCGATCTTTACAGTGTCATAGCTGAGAGTTGTCGTCTGATTGTCAGCCGACTTCTGTGATGCTTCGTCCTTAGCAGATGTACATGCTGTAAGAGCTGTTACAGCAAGAGCCGCAGAAAGAACGAGCGCAAGAATACGTCTTACCTTCATGTTTGATCTTCCTCCATAAAATATTTATTGGTAACGCCTTGTGCGTTAGTCCCTGAAAGTGATAGTGCCGTTGTCCATAGAGTCAACGATAGCAAGAGATTCGAGCTTTACGCCCATGTCACGGATAGTCTTTCCGCCAACCTGGAAGCCCTTTTCGATAACGATACCTGCTCCCGCAAGCTCAGCCCCAGACTGCTTTACAATATCTATAAGCCCCATAAGAGCACAGCCGTTAGCAAGAAAATCGTCTATAATAAGCACCTTGTCACCCTTGCCGAGATATTTTTCAGATACCATTACGTCATATGTAACGCCCTTTGTGTAGGACTTTACTTGAGTAACGAACATTTCGCCGTCAAGATTTTTGCTGAGAGTTTTCTTTGCAAAAATAACAGGGCAGTTGTTAAAATGCTGTGCCGCAATGCAGGCAATGCCGATACCGGATGACTCGATAGTGAGTATCTTGTTTACGCCTGTTCCTGCAAATCTCTTTGCAAACTCCTCACCAATATCGTTGAAAAGCTTGACGTCCATTTGGTGGTTAAGGAATTTATCGACTTTGAGAACGTTTCCTTCCTTTACTACTCCGTCCTTAAGAATACGCTGTTTTAAAATTTCCATGATCTTTTCCTCACGATACAAAAAAATAGTTAAATATATTATTTTACATCAAAAAACAACTATATAAGAAAATTATACTACACTTTCGACGATTATTCAATTGCTATGACACGTTAAAAGTTTAACATTCTATTAATTTTCGCGTTCTTTTCTATATTGTGCAATGAAAAAAATCCGCCTGAGATCTCAGACGGATAAAAGTTTTATTTTTCTTTTACTTTTCTTGAAGCTATCTTAGCCGTGTTCGGCATACAGAGCATAGCAGCGGAGCTTTCATAAATTGTGACATATATAGGAGAGTTCGTTAAATTGCAGAAAATAAGGTTTTTCGTGTCACAGTCATAAAACTCCATAAGCTCGCTGTCAATATAATATCTCCCCAGCGTATCCCATAAATCCAGCTTTTCCTCGCTTTCCGCAAGCCCCACAGAATCAATGACCAGCCCAACGGTCACATCTGCAAAAACAGGCACTACCATATCTTCCTTTTTGTAGAACATCTTGTTTCCATGTGGGTCAGTGCCGTAATAGCATATAACAAGAGTATCTTCAGGTAACTCATTTGCAACGTCAGCCTGTTCATTATCACAAAGCCTCCGGCAGATCGTGAAAAATTTATCAAGCTGTGCCATGAGCTTTTCTCTCTGCACTTTAGCTGTTTCAGCAAGCTCACTGCTTCCTGTTTTTTGTGCGGCATTTTCAGCTATATCGCAGTCAAAATAATCGCTTGGCGTTTTAAGCTCATAAACGTTGTTTGTTGTTTTGGCAAAAAGCTTTCCGTCCTCAGTGTATACCGAGGTCACAGGAGAACTGCGTATGAATTTTCCGTCAGGAAACTTTTGACTGCCATATACAAGACCTTGAACGCAATAAAACACCGTGTCGTCTGTGATAGGGTCAGGGAAACAGCTTTGAGCCGTGTTTGGATATGAAAAAAGTGAATTTTTCAAATTTCTTATTGCCACACGCCACTTGTCAAGATACATTTTTTCTCCCTCGCTTTCAGCATTCATACCTATATAATATCAGATAGTGTATATTTTGTCAATAAAGCTGACTGCTTAACAAGAGAAAAAGTCCCACGCTTATCGCAGAGGACTTTTCAAATCATTTCGTCCGGCTAAAATATTTTTCGTTTGCACTGCCTGAAATATTGATCTTTATAAGATTGGTCGTTCTCAGGCGTACCAGCTCATCTATATACGGCTTCATAACAAAGTCTGAAACTCTGTTCTTTAATTTTGTCATGCCTTTAAGCACGCCATGAGCCTGGGTTATAGCAATAACGGGAAGTCTTCTTTCATCAATGTCAAGAGGAAATTCATCATCCTTGGAAATAAGCTGTATGTCAAAATAAATAAGGTCGATATCCTCGTTAAGAAGAAGCTTTTTTCCTGCCTGAATGGTTTCTGCAGTGAAAACAGTATTTTCCTGAGAAAGTATCTCTTCGAGCTGACAGCGTGCGTCGCTGTTGTTGCTGACGATAAGGATCTTGTGCTTTCGGTCTATTTCATCTTGGATATAATTCTTATATTCGTTTATGCGTTTATCCATCAGCACCATGTCGGTCACGTCCGTGAAATACGCTATAAGCACAGAGCTTACACCCATTTCGCTGACAAATCGTAAATGCGTCTTGAACCAGTGCTTCCTGCCGTTTATCTCGTGCATACTGAGAACACATTCTGCTCTGTCCTTGCTCTCTATTGCCTTGTTTACAGAGCTTGTGAATTTCTCTTTGCATTCGCTGTCAATGCAGTTCATAACATTGAGTTTGCCGTACACACTGCTGTCATAGCCGTATTTTTGTAAAAACGCCTTGTTTGAACATACCATTACCACTGTGCCGTCCGGAAAACATTCATATATCGTAGCAGGCTGGTCGATGCTGTCGATATATGCCAGCAATCCTCCGCTCTTGCCCCACAGCAGGTCGTTTACTGACGTCCCGTTCTCAGGCACAGGCTGTTCCTCCTGATCTGATATAAGCTTTTCATACTCTGCCGCAGGCAAAGGCTTTGAATAATAGAAACCCTGAATGTAGTCACAGCCTACGCTTTTCAGAAATTCTACCTGCTCCGCTCTGTCAACGCCTTCCGCTATAACAGGGATATTGAGCCATTTGGCCATTCTGATAACAGAAGAAATTATAGTTTCTGCACGGCCGTCATACTTTGCCTTGAACATGAACATCATGTCCATTTTTAGCATATCCACCTGAACATCTTTGAGTACGTTCAGGGAAGAATAGCCACTGCCAAAATCGTCCATGAGGACAGTAAAGCCATTATTTCTGAGCTGGCTAGTGATATCATCTATCATTATATTGTCGTCAGTATAAACGCTTTCCGTTATCTCGATGTTGAAATACTTAGGCTCAATGTCATACTTTTTCGTAAGTTCGATTATTATTTTTGAAAGATTAGGGTTATAAAGATTGACCCGTGAAACGTTTACAGAAACAGGGAAGAGCGGAACTCCCTTGTCTTTCCATTCCTTGAGCTGTTTGCATACGCATTCCCATATGTAGAAATCAAGCTTTGAGATAAAGCCGTTTTTCTCAAATATAGGGATAAACACCCCCGGTGAGATAAATCCCTTGGTAGGGTGTATCCACCTTGCAAGAGCCTCCGCACCCACAGGCTTGTTTGTCTTTACATCGTATTTAGGCTGATAGTAAGGTACGAACTCATTATTTTCAAGAGCGTCGCTCATTTCATTTATTATATTCTGCTCATTTTCGATAGAAAGCCGCATTTTGTCATCATAAAAAGCATAGCTTTTCATATAATGCCCTTTTACAGTTTTAGCGGCAAGAGCGGCACGATCGCACATGAAGGATATTGGCAGGCTTCTGTCAGTCACCACATAAACACCGTAAACGATCATGATGTTATAGCTTGCGGACAGTTTTTTCATGTTTTCAACAGCCTGCTCTATCTGCTTTACTGTTTCTTCCTTGCCCTGATAAGGGGTGAAGATACCGAAAACGTCAGCATCTATCCTACCGAAGGTACAGCATTCCGTTGTTTTTGCAAAATCTCTTATACGTTTTGCAACATGCTTTAGCAGTCTGTCTCCATACGCAGTGCCAAAAAATGAATTTATAAGCTTGAAACGGTCGATATCTAGTCTTAGAAAAGCGAACTGCTTGTCAGGATTAGCCTTAAGAAGTGCCTTTGACGCACTGAAAAATTTATTCTTTGAATATATCTCCGTAAGAGGGTCGTAGTTCATAACGTTATTAAGCTCTTTGAGCAGCGATACCTGACTTCTTGCGATAACGTTTTTGAGCCTTAGCTTTATAATCTCAGCGTCATAAGGCTTTGGAACAAAGTCCCACGCACCGCTTTCAAGCACCTTCTTTTCAGTGTCTCTGTCTGATTTTTCTGTTAGTATAATAACAGGTATCTGAGATAAGGTTTTATCCTGCTTTATTTTATTCATGAACTCATATCCGTCCATTTCGGGCATTATGATATCCAGTATTATAGCGTCAACTTTTTTATCCTGTTTTTTTAGCATTGTAAGAGCCTGTATGCCATTTCCTGCTTGGATCACAGTATAGTCAGAATGTAGTATGTCGCAAAGTATAGATCGGTTCGTTGTGCTGTCGTCAACGACAAGCACGGTTTTCTGTATGTCCATTTGCAACTCCCTTCTGTCATATTGCAGTTTAATATAACGTTTTCATATCATAAGTATACAACATGTCGTTAGGATTTTCAACATTTTTTATCAGTGCTTGCAGGCTTTTTGGATTATTCGTTATAAATAGCTATTTTTGATTATCCAAAATACAAATAATTTGGTACTGTTTGCACAAGCCGTACTATTTATTATGACAAAGCTTTTCCGTTTTTGATATCATCACAAGGAGAAGTATGAAGAAAAATGCAAGATAAACGGGCATAAGCTTAAGGCTCGCATGGTTTGCGATAAGCCCGAAAACAGTGGGCATGAAGGTCGCCCCACAGGGAAGAGCTGAATCAGCCCTGCCCGAAATCAAATCTCTTGTAAAGCTTTTGTATCTTAGAAGCGATGACGATAGGCGGATAACCACCGCTTATGACATAGTGTGAGTGGGCAAGATATAAAGGCCTTCGATAATCAAACCGCTCTGAAAGCTGTTCTCTGGTGGAGTTGTAAGCGATAGGTCTGTTAGGGTCGTTTTTTATGCGTCCGTAGCAGGTGTTGAAATATGTGTCGATAAAGACCACCATGCCCGATCTTTTAGCCACCTTGCCGTTCTCCTCCGAAAGCAATGCTCCGCCGCCTGTTGCAACAACGCCGCCAATGTCAGCAAATGCTGCAAGAGCCTCGGTTTCAAGCTTCCTGAAATGCTCCTCACCGTATTTGTCGAATATTTCAGGTATGCTCATTCCTGCCGTATCTTCGATATACTTGTCAAGGTCAACGCACTGACAGCCCATTTTTTTCGCCAAGATCTTTCCCACAGTAGATTTTCCGCAGCCCATAAAGCCGCACAAAAATATTGGTTTCATAGTTACTATCCTTATTATAATGTATTATAATGTATTTTGCCAAACTAATGTAGGGGCGACCTCTGGTCGCCCGCTGTCACTGTTTGTCTGTCATCTCTGCAATCAAGCAAACACCGTGTTTCATGTAGGGGCGAACAGCGTTCGCCCGTTTCTCCTAGCGCACAGTGTTTTTACTCGATAAGCCTTGTTTTTGACATTTTCATATGTCAGTATCGCAAGTTATTTAAAATCCTTCTCCACAGCGATCTCCATTTCGTCTATGATAGACTGAACTTCCTCGTCTGTGTATTCGTCGCCGTCCCATATCTCGTGAGCGGAAACCGCTTGCCAAACCAGCATTGCCATGCCTCCGACAGCGTTCTTGCCCATAGCCTTGGCTTTCTGCATGAGCAAAGTCTCACGAGGGTTGTATATAACGTCAAATACCGCACCGCTCGCCTTTATAACTTCATCAGGAACAGGGCAGGCGTTTGTCTTAGGATACATTCCCACAGGGCAAGCGTTCATAAGCAGCTCGTAGTGAACGTCGGTCGGTATCTCAGTGTTTAGAACAATAGTTATCCTAGCGTCAGACTTCATAGCCTTTATCTCTTTCTCTACCTGCTTAGCCAAAGGCATATCGCTCTCCAGTACCGCAATGTAAAGGTCAGCCCCGGCAAGAGCTGCCTCAATTGCCATCATTCTGCCTACTCCGCCGCAGCCTATAAGCAGTATCTTTCCCGTGAAGTCGATATTCATTGCACGAACAGTTCTGAGAAAGCCGTCGCAGTCAGTGTTATAACCAACGTGCCTGCCGTTTTTGTTGTCAACGCAGTTCACTGAGTGATAACGCTTTGCCGACTGGTCAAGCTCATCAGTGTAGTCGATAATGCCTATCTTGTGGGGAATAGTGATGTTGTAGCCGTTAAGAGAATTAAGATACTCCGCCTTGTCCTTAAGCTCCTCAGGCTTTACCTCCAGTATCTCATACTCAAACTCACGTCCTTTCAGCTCAAAAAGCCTGGCGTGAATAGGGGGCGACATAGTGTGTTTAAGCGTTTCTCCAAGTATAGCGTATTTTCTTGACATTTTACATTCCTTCTTTATAAAAAATTTCCGCATATTAATAATGTATATCTGTAGGGGCAACTTGCAATTTATTGCACAAACCTTAATAACCGCACAATGTACAGTAGGGGCGAACAGTGTTCGCCCGCATTGTCGCCTGAAACCGTTTCGGCAGGATAATTGCCTTTTACAGCCTTATAGTTATCTCACGGTTAGTAGGCACATACCTGCGTATCTTTACCCCCGTCAGCTCAAACATTTTCTTAGAAGCCTTAACTCCGTCAGTGTCAGCGTATTTGTCTTCCCAGTAAACGACTTCCTTTATGCCGCTTTGAATGATAGCCTTTGCACATTCGTTGCATGGAAAAAGTGAAACATATATCTTGGCATTCTGTAAGCTTCCTGCCGCATGGTTGAGAATGGCGTTAAGCTCGGCATGACACACAAATGGATATT
The DNA here is from genome assembly GCF_000980385.1 of Ruminococcus sp. N15.MGS-57. Lineage (NCBI taxonomy): Bacteria > Bacillati > Bacillota > Clostridia > Eubacteriales > Oscillospiraceae > Ruminococcus > Ruminococcus sp. N15.MGS-57. The sequence goes on along the minus strand of NZ_LARF01000007.1, from coordinate 17,473 downwards.
TCGTGTCAAGAAACTCTCCGTTCCTGTCCCACGGCATCTCATCATCAGAACATCCGGTAGGCATACCGTTGTAGCCTACTGACAATATCTTGTTGTCCTGAGAAACTATGCACGCCCCTACCTGCGTGTGAGAATCCTTGCTCCTCTGTGCAGATAGCAGTGAAATGCCCATAAAATATTCGTCCCATGATATGTAGTCATTGCGTTTCATTTTATACACCGCCTTTTATCAGGTATCTTCATCATCAATGTCTGATATGCTCAGCATTGTCACCTTGCCGTCATCATCAAAAAAGAAAGTCGCCAAAAAGCCCCTTTTCTTGTATTTCCATGCGTCTGCGTCAGGACTGTCAGGCTCGCCGAAAACTTTTTTGACTTCCGCCTTGTCATCACCGCATTTTACCCCTGCAATGCTCATTCCCTTTTTATCGGAACTGCTTTGCGCCGCACTTATCTGACGTATCTTCGACTTTCTGTCAATGTCGTCAACACTGTCCGCTTCTACCTTAACAGTGCCTATTATACTGCCGTCCTGCATAAGCGCCACCGAGAATATCCCCTTGCCGTTTGAGTTTCCCGAAAAAGGATAATCCAGCGTGTATTCATATTCCTCGCCAATATCGTCCAGAGTGCATGGTATCTGTATATCCTTGCCGTTTATCTTTATCTCCCACGCACATTTTCCACAGGCACTCAGACAAACAAGCATTGCCACCGCCAATGCCAACAGCAAAGCCCTTTTCATAGCCTTTTTCATTTTTCTCCCCTCGATATTTTAGCTCAGAGAAGCAAGAGCCTTTTCCATTGTGGCATTGTTCTCAATGTTCACAGCGTTCTTGCCCTTGAGAGTTTTCTTTACAAGACCCGTAAGCACCTTGTTAGGGCCAAGCTCGATAAAGTTCTCATAGCCTGCCTTTTCCATTTCTGCAAGCTCAGAAGTGAACTTAACGGGTGAAACGATGTGCTTGGCAAGCATATCAGGCATAGCAGAAAAATCTTCAAGCTTTGTTCCAAGAACGTTTGAGTAGAAATCAACGTTTGCAGTCTTGAACTCAACTGTCTTTGCAGTTTCAATAAATTCATCAGCCGCACTCTGCATGAGCTTTGAGTGGAAAGCAGAAGCGACGTTGAGTTTTATAGCCTTTTTCTTCATCTCCGAAAACTTTGCCGCAGCCGCCTCGCAAGCCGCAGTATCACCAGCGATAACTGTCTGAACAGCTGAGTTGTAGTTTACAGGAACAACATAGCCCTCTGTTTCCTCACATATCTTCTCGACCTCTTCAGCAGGCAGACCGATTATAGCATACATTGAACCGCTGTTAGCCTCTGCGGCTTTCTGCATTGCAGCCGCTCTCGCCTTGATGAGCTTGAAGCCGTCCTCCATAGTTACAACACCTGCGGCTACCATAGCAGCATATTCGCCCAGTGAGTGACCTGCTACGCCGTCAAATGTGATGCCCTCAGCCTTTGCGGCTTCAAAAGCGGCAAGCGAGCAAGCCATTATAGCAGGCTGTGAGTTCACTGTCTTGTTAAGCTCAGTGTCAGGACCGTCAAATGTTACCGCTCTCAGGTCATATCCCAGCACCTTTTCCGCTGTGTCGAAAACCGCATTTGCAGCATCATACTTTTCGCAAAGCTCCTTAGCCATTCCTACATACTGTGAGCCCTGACCTGAAAACAAAAAAATATTTTTTGACATAAAATTTTACTCCTTTGTGGTTAAATTTATACATAGCCGCCTGATAATATCAAAGCCGCCTTATCTCATATCTGTAAATTTTTGAAAGTTATCTCCGCTCAATTATTGTTTTATGATTTAATTTTTGCAAGATATTTTCAAAAATAGACACATAATATTAACTAACGCCCTAAAACTTGTGAAAAATTCTCTAAATGTTTAAATTCATCAAGAGTTGTTCATAATTTGTTATTGACGTATCTAAAAAAACAGTTTATAATTATAATGTTATGATATGTGTTATATAGTTAAAAAATTAACTAATTATATTTTGATATAATATATTTTGACTTGCTCCATAGGAACAAGAACATTATAGCACAAATTACGGAAATATACAATATATAATATAGAATTTTCAGGAGGAAAAATCAGTGGGAAGTAAAGTAACAGGCGTAAAGATCAAGGGCATAGGCAAATATGTGCCTGAAATGGTCGCAACAAACGAGGATTTCACAAAGATCGTTGAAACAAGCGACGAGTGGATAACTCAGAGAACAGGCATCAAGCAAAGACACATTACAAATGGCGAGCCTACATACTATCTTGGAGCAATGGCGGCAAAGGCTGCAATGGCTGACGCAGGAGTAAAGGCAGAGGATATCGACCTTATTATTGCCACAACAGTAACAGGGGATTATTTCACTCCGTCACTTTCCTGCCTTATCCAGAGAGAGATAGGCGCGATAGGCTGTATCGCATTTGACCTTAACGCTGCTTGTGCAGGCTTTGTTTACGGCTTTGATACCGCAAAGAGATATCTCCAGACAGGCGACGGAATAAAGACCGTTCTTTTGGTGGCCTCTGAGGAGCTTTCAAAATTCGTTGATTATACCGACCGTTCTTCCTGCGTGCTTTTCGGTGACGGCGCAGCCGCTTTCGTCCTTGAAACAGCAGAGGATACTACATACTCAAGTTTCCTTGGCGCAGACGGAAACGGTGCAAAGTATCTTGCTTCCCGTGCTTTGAAGTCTGAGAACGCATTCAGAACCAATACCGAGGAATTTGATATGGATATGCCTGAAACAAAGGATTATTTCTTCAAGCAAGACGGCAAAGAGGTCTATAAGTTTGCCACAAAGGCACTTCCAAATGCAGTTGAGCAGGCTTGTGCAAAGATCGAAATTTCCCCTGATGACCTTGATTGGATAGTGCCGCATCAGGCAAATATAAGAATAATCGAAACTGCCGCAAAGCACCTTGGCGTTTCAATGGACAAGTTCCCGGTATATATCGACCGCTATGGAAACACATCTTCCGCATCTATCCCTATCGCATTTTGCGACGCAGTTGCAGAAGGCAGGATAAAAAGAGGCGACAAGATTTGTCTTGTAGGCTTCGGCGGTGGACTTACTTATGGTGCGGCTGTTTTCGAGTATTGATAATCAATATACAGTTTATATTCGGTACATAATAAATTGTTATTATGTATTATGGCATAAAATTTGCTTTTGACAATAAGGAGAACTACTATGACTACTACAAAGACAAGAATAACTGAACTTTTGGGTATAAAATACCCTATCTTTCAGGGCGGTATGGCTTGGATAGCTGAGCATACTCTCGCTTCCGCAGTTTCAAACGCAGGCGGACTTGGCATAATCGCAGGCGGCTCTGCACCTATCGACTACCTGAGAGATCAGATAAGACAGACAAAGGCGGCTGTAAACGGCAAGCCTTTCGGTGTTAATATCATGCTCATGAGCCCTAATGCCGACGACCTCGCTCAGCTCGTTATAGACGAGGGCGTACCTGTCGTAACAACAGGTGCAGGCAACCCAGGCAAGTATATGGCTGCATGGAAAGAAGCAGGCATAAAGGTGATACCTGTCGTTCCGTCAGTTGCTCTTGCAAAGAGAATGGAAAGAGCAGGCGCTGACGCTGTTATCGCAGAGGGAACAGAGTCAGGTGGACATATCGGTGAGAACACAACCATGTGTCTTGTACCACAGGTAGTTGACGCAGTTGAGATACCTGTTATCGCCGCAGGCGGAATAGCAGACGGCAGAGGAATAGCCGCTTCATTCATGCTTGGAGCAGAGGGCGTACAGCTCGGCACACGTTTCCTTGCCGCAGAGGAGTGTCAGATAAACCCTGTTTATAAGGAGCTTGTTGTAAAGGCTAAGGATACAGACAGTATCGTAACAGGAAGATATACAGGTCACCCATGCAGAAACGTTAAGACAAAGTTCTCAAAGAAGCTTGCAAGCGGCGAAGCAAACGGCACTATCACACCTGAGGAGTTTGAGGAGATAACCCTCGGTTCACTGAGAAAAGCCGTTCAGGACGGCAACCTTGAGGAGGGTTCTTTCCTCTGCGGAGCTATCGCAGGCATGGTAAAGAAGGTCGAGCCTGCAAAGGATATGATAGAGGAAATGTTCACAGAAGCAGAAAAGCTTCTCGGCAAGTAAAAGACGGAGGAAGATAAAATGGCAACAGCATTGATAACAGGTTCCGCAAGAGGAATAGGTGCAGCAATAGCACTCAGACTTGCAAAGGACGGCTATAATATTGCTCTCAACGATATCTCTGAGACAATGTTTGAAGATAACGATATAATGGATAAGATAAAGGCAGAGGGCGTAGAGTGTGAAAAGTTCATCTGCGACGTTTCAAGCTATGCACAGGTAGAGGAAACAGTCAAGGCAGTAAAGGCTCGTTTCGGCACTATCGACGTTCTCGTAAACAACGCAGGAATCACCCGTGACGGTCTTATGGCTCGTATGAGCGAGGAGCAGTACGATATGGTAGTTGCTGTAAATCAGAAGAGCGTGTTCAATATGTCAAAGTTCGTTGGTAACGTTATGATGCGACAGAAGTCAGGCAAGATAATAAATCTTGCTTCCGTTGCAGGACTTTACGGCAACCCTGGACAGATAAACTATTCCGCAACAAAGGCGGCTATCGTCGGCATGACAAAGACAGTTGCAAAGGAGCTTGGCTCAAGAGGTATCACCTGCAATGCAGTAGCCCCTGGATTTATCAAGACCCCTATGACGGACAAGCTTACAGACGCTCAGAAACAGGCTATGATAAATCAGATAGCTATGAAACGTTACGGCGAGGTAGATGAGATAGCAGGCGTTGTATCATTCCTTGCCTCAAAGGACGCAAGCTACGTTACAGGACAGGTAATAGAAATAAGCGGCGGACTTATGATGTAGTCACTCGGTCACTCGCCGTGACGGGCATTTTACGCCGTGCGTTTCGGTATGATGTAATTTGTGTCCGCTCAGCGAAAATATGCAGACCGAATAAAAATATTGTTTGGCTTTATATCAAGCAATAATGTAGGGACGAACAGCGTTTGCCCGTTATCCCACAAGCCATGTGCTCGATATGTGCCGTGGAAAGATAAGATATATCATTGTTTCAGAAATAAAGGAGTGTTTAAATGAGAAGAGTTGTTATCACAGGTATGGGTACAGTAAACCCTCTTGGAAAAAACGTAGAAGAGTTCTGGGAGAACATCAAGGCTAACAAGAACGGTCTTTCATATGTTGACCAGTTCGATACTGAGAATTTCCCTGTAAAGATAGTCGGAGCTGTCAAGGATTTTGACTGCACAGAGTATATAGACAAAAAAGAGGCAAAGAGAATGGATAGATTCACACAGTTCGCTGTGTGCTCTGCAAAGCAGGCTCTTGCCATGGCCGGCACTGATTTCAAGGACGTTGATCCTTTCAAAGCAGGCGTTATAATCGGCGTTGGTATCGGCGGTCTTAACATGACCGAAAAGGAAGTCACAAAGTTCAACGAAAAGCCTGACAAGGTGTCCGTATTCTTTATCCCTATGATGATAGGCAATATGGCTGCCGGCACTGTTGCAATGCAGACAGGCTTTAAGGGCGATAATTTCTGTACCACTACAGCTTGCGCTTCAGGTACTCACGCTATCGGCGAGGCTTTCAGAAAGATAAAGGACGGCTACCTTGACGTTTGCCTTTGCGGCGGCTCAGAGGCTTGTATCTCTCATTTCGCACTCAGCGGCTTCAACAATATGAAGGCTCTCTCAAAGGCAACAGAGCTTGACAAGGCTTCAACTCCATTCGACCTGAACAGACAGGGCTTTGTCCTTGGCGAGGGTGCAGGCATACTTTGCCTTGAGGAGTATGAGCACGCTAAAGCAAGAGGTGCAAATATCATAGCTGAAATAGCAGGCTATGGCGCAACAGGCGACGCTTATCACATGACAAGCCCATCACCAACAGGTGAGGCTGCCGCCCATGCAATGAAGTATGCCTATGAAGAAGCAGGTCTGAAGCCTGAGCAGGTGAACTACATCAACGCTCACGGCACATCAACAGGTCTTAACGATAAGTATGAAACAACAGCTATCAAGCTTGCTCTTGGCGAAGAAGCCGCAAGAAAGACGGTCATAAACTCCACAAAGTCTATGACAGGTCACCTTCTTGGTGCGGCAGGCGGCATGGAAGCTATCGTTACTGCACTTTCTGTACAGAACGACTTTGTTCATAAGACAATAAACTACACCACTCCTGACCCTGAGTGCGACCTTGACTACTGCATTGAGGGCAACAGAGAAATGCCTGTCTATGCAGCACTTTCAAACTCTCTGGGCTTTGGCGGACATAACGCTACTATCTGTATCAAGAAGTGCGACTAATAAGGAGAAACTGATATGAGCGAAAAAATTTATGGTCAGTTTGACCTTGAAACAATAGAAAAGCTTGCCGATATCGTGAAAAATAAAGACCTCGGTGAGATAACAATAGCTGACGGTGACAAGGTGATAACAGTAAAGGGCAAGAAATGCCCTCCTCCTGCACCAATGGGAATGCCTATGCCAATGGCTGTGGGCACAGCTTCACCTGCAGCACAGACAGCACCAGAAGCGTCGGCAACATCAGCGCCGGTAACAGGCGGCAAGGCAGTTAAAGCCCCTATCGTGGGAACATTCTATGCCGCTCCGTCACCTGATTCAAAGCCGTTCGTAAGCGTTGGCGACAAGATAAAGAAGGGCGACACTATCTTCATTATCGAGTCCATGAAGGTAATGAGCGAAGTACAGAGCGAATTTGACGGCGTGGTAAGAGAGATATGCGTAAACAGCGGCGACGCTGTTGAGTTCGATCAGACCATAATGATACTTGACTAAACTGATTTGGAGGAAAGACAATGGCAGTTGTTTTGAATAAAGAGCAGATCATGGAAATAATCCCTCACCGTGACCCTTTTCTGCTTATCGACGAGGTAAACGAGCTTGAAGTGGGCAAGCGTGTAAAGGCTACAAAGTATATAAAGGCTGAGGACTTTTGGTTCAAGGGACATTTCCCGAACTATCCTGTTACTCCAGGCGTACTTATGGTAGAGATGTGTGCGCAGGCAGGTGCAGTTGCACTGCTTTCACTTCCTGAGAACAAGGGCAAGATAGGTCTGTTCGGCGGCATAAACAACTGTAAGTTTCGTCAGCAGGTAGTGCCTGGTGATAAGCTGGATATCGAGGTGGAGATAATCAAAGTCAAGGGTCCTATCGGCGTTGGAAAGGCACTTGCTTCTGTAAACGGCAAGAAGGCTGTTTCCGCTGAGATAACTTTTGCGATAAAGTAAGGTATCTCTTATTCTAGTCATAATTAGTGAGGCATAATATGTTCAAAAAAGTATTGATAGCGAACAGAGGCGAGATCGCTGTCCGCATTATAAGAGCCTGCCGAGAGCTTGGCATACATACTGTTGCGGTATATTCCACCGCCGACAGAAACGCTCTCCACGCTCAGATAGCAGATGAGGCAGTCTGCATAGGTCCTGCACCAAGCAAGGACAGTTATCTTAATGTCAGGGCGATAATCTCCGCCTGCGAGATAACAGGTGCAGACGCTATCCACCCGGGCTTTGGCTTTCTGTCTGAAAATCCGTCCTTTGCGAGAATGTGCGAAAAGTGCGGCATAACTTTCATAGGACCAAGAGCCGAGTCTATTGAAATGCTTGGCGATAAAGCGCAGGCAAAGGAAACAATGAAAGAAGCAGGCGTGCCTGTTATAATGGGTTCAGACGGCGCTATCTCAAATATCCATGCGGCGCATACCCTTGCAAGAGATCTTGGCTACCCTGTTATGGTAAAGGCTTCAGCAGGCGGCGGAGGACGCGGTATAAGGATCGTTCACTCCGACGATGAGCTTGAAGCACAGATGACCGCCGCAAAGCAGGAAGCTCTTGCCTGCTTCGGCAATGACGAGATCTATATCGAGAAATTCATAGAAGACCCTAAGCATATCGAGATACAGATACTTGCGGATAATTACGGCGATGTTATCTATCTGGGCGAGCGTGACTGCTCCATGCAGAGAAGAAATCAGAAGGTCCTCGAGGAAGCCCCTTCCCCTGCAAGCTTTATGAATGAGGAGCTTCGTGCGAAAATGGGCAAAGCCGCTTGTACAGCCGCTAAGGTCTGCGGCTATAGGAATGCAGGCACAATAGAGTTCCTCGTGGATAAAAACGGCGAGTTCTATTTCATGGAAATGAACACCCGTATACAGGTGGAACACCCTATCACAGAAGCCGTCACAGGCGTTGACCTTGTAAAGCAACAGCTCCTTATCGCATCAGGACAGAGATTGTCCATAAAGCAGGAGGATATAAAGCTGACAGGTCATGCAATAGAGTGCCGTATAAATGCGGAAAATCCGCTTCTTGATTTCAGACCGTCACCTGGCAGGATAAAGTCTCTCTTTATCCCAGGAGGCCCTGGAATAAGAGTAGATACCGCAGTTTATCAGGGCTATGAGATACCGCCTTATTACGATTCAATGATAGGCAAGCTCATCGTTCATGGTAAGAATAGAGAAGAAGCTATTGCAAAAATGACATGGGCACTGTCTGAGTTTATCGTGGACGGCGTTGCAACCAATGTTGATTTCCAGCTTAAGCTTATAAGACGCCCGGAGTTTTTAGAGGGCAATTACGATAACGGTTTTCTTAACCGTACCGACATTTTGGCAGATGAGAGGAGTAAGGAATAATGCTTGAAGATCTGTTTTCTGTCGTTAAAGTAAGATTTAACGGCGATAAGGCGGACGATGACAAGAAAAAGACCGATATCCCAAAGGGTCTGCTTTTCAAGTGTCCAAGATGCAGAAACGTCACTTTTATGGAGGAGTTTCAGGCAAACGGCAAGGTTTGTCCTCACTGTAACTATCATTCAAGACTTACCGCAAAAGAACGTCTTGATATCACCATAGATAAGGGTAGCTTTGAGGAATTTGATAAGGATATGGTATCAAAAAATCCTATAGATTTTCCTGACTATGAAGCAAAACAGCAGGCTTTGAGAGAAAAGACCGGTCTTAAAGACGCCGTTATCACAGGAAAGGCTGCCATAAGAGGCGAGAAGATAGTTATAATCGTTATGGATTCCAACTATATGATGGCTTCCATGGGCAGCGTTGTGGGCGAAAAGATAACACGAGCTATCGAATACGCCACCGCAAATAAGCTCCCTGTTATCGCATTCACAGCTTCAGGCGGAGCAAGAATGCAGGAGGGTATAGTTTCCCTTATGCAAATGGCGAAAACAAGCGGTGCTGTGGCTAGACATAATCAAGCAGGTCTGCTTTATATCGCAGTTATGACCGACCCTACCACGGGCGGTGTAACAGCTTCCTTTGCGTCACTGGGCGATATCATAATCGCAGAGCCAAAGGTGCTTATCGGATTTGCAGGCAGACGTGTTATAGAGGGTACTATCAAGCAGAAGCTTCCTGACGATTTCCAGTCTGCCGAGTTCATGCTTGAAAACGGCTTTGTTGATATGATAGTTGAGCGAAAGAAAATGAGAAGAGTTCTCGCTCATATACTCAGACTTCATAAGCCAGCAAAGGAGGTGTCCTCAAATGAGTGAGCTGACAGCTTGTCAAAGACTTGATATAATCAGACACAAGGGCAGACCGACTGCCAAGGACTATATCCCTCTTATATTCGACGATTTCTTTGAGATGCACGGAGACAGACTTTTTGGTGATGACGGTGCTGTTATGGGCGGTATAGCCTATTTTAAGGGCATACCGGTAACAGTCATTGCTGAGGTAAAGGGCAGAGATCTTGCAGAAAATCAGAAGTGCAATTTCGGTATGCCACACCCGGAGGGCTATAGAAAGGCTCTCAGGCTTGCAAGACAGGCTGAGAAGTTCCATAGACCTGTTATATGCCTTGTTGATACAGCAGGCGCATTCTGCGGCGTAGAAGCTGAGAAGCGTGGTCAGGGCGAAGCGATAGCCAAAAACATCATGGAGTTCATGACCCTCAAGACTCCTGTTATCTCCATAATACTCGGAGAAGGCGGCTCGGGAGGAGCGCTGGCTCTTGCAGTATGCGATGAGCTTGCAATGCTTGAAAATGCTATTTATTCAGTAATATCGCCAAGAGGCTTTGCAAGTATCCTGTGGAAGGATTCCACAAGAGAGCGTGAAGCCTGCGATATAATGAAGATAACCGCCGAGGATCTTACAAGACTTGGGGTGTGCGACCATATAATTTCCGAAGCCGACGGCGGCGCACATAACGACCCACAGCTCACTGCGGAGAATATCTCTGACTATATTGAGGGAGCTTTGAAAAGAAAATTGCAAAAAGGTCTTGACGAATTGCTTGAGGGGCGGTATAATAAGTTTAGAACTGTGGGCGAGTTTGAGGAAAGTTCGCAGGAATGAGTTTTTTTTGATGATCATGCCGAATGATTTGCCGACTTATGAGCGGCGGCGGCTGACATAAATGCTGCGCTGAGCGGCAGACCCAGTAAAGTACAGAATGGAGGTAAAGTAATGGTATTTGATAAGATCAAGGACATTATCGTAGAGCAGCTCGACGTTGAAGAGGACGCAGTAACTATGGAGGCTTCTATCACAGAGGATCTCGGCGCTGACTCACTGGACGTAGTTGACCTTGTAATGAGCATCGAGGAGAGCTTTGATGTAGAGATCCCTGATGAAGAGGTCGAGAACATCAAGACTGTTGGCGATATCGTTAAGTATATCGAGAACAAGGTCGAGGAATAATCTTTGACTGTTTCAAAAAGCTGTGCTTTTGCACGGCTTTTTTTATTTTACCTGATTTGTGGAATATGCACAAAATGGGAGTATATTTATTAAAGGGTATAGACAAATGAGGGCTATTGTGATATAATTAAATCAATGAGTAAATATTGGGGCTAAGCTCCGGAAAGGAAAAATGATGCTACATGAAAAATCCTGCGGTGCTATCGTTTACAGAAAGTATCACGGCAACACCGAGATACTGCTGATAAAGCATATCAACAGCGGTCATTGGTCATTCCCAAAGGGTCACGTTGAGGGCGATGAAACAGAGGAAGAAACTGCCAAGCGTGAGATCATGGAGGAAACGGGGATAGACGTAAATCTTGATACCACGTTTCGGGAGATAGTGTCCTATTCACCAAGGAAGGACACGCAGAAGATCGTTGTCTACTTTATCGGCAAAGCAAAGAACACCGACTACACTCCTCAGGAAGAGGAGATCGCAGACATACGTTGGGTCGAGATCGGCAGGGCAGGACAGGTCCTGTCTTACGAAAACGACCGCAGTATTGTAAACAAGGCGAAGAAATTTATAATCTGAAAAGAGTTCCATAAAATGCGTTCAGGTGTTGAACGGTGTTTTATGGAACTTTTTGCTGTCTGTATACACATTAATAATGTGGACCCCCAAAAGTTAGTTCAGGTAGGAAAACGGGCGAACACTGTTCGCCCCTACAGTGGATATTATACAAAATTCATGTGGTCAATTTGTGCAAACAAATGATTTATGATTTAATTTGGCAATAATCCATTAATTGTTGCATTTTTTATGCAACAAAAAGAGCATTTTTCAGGGATAAGTAGAAAGCGTCTTAGATACTTGCGGGCACGTACAAGCCCTGTGACTTAGTGAATACGATGAGAGATTCTGGAACAGGCTGTAGAGTACTTGTATCAAGACGTGGGCGTGCATTGTGATATTTTGTGTATACAAAACCTAGGGCATAATACCCAGTGTCATACTCCGAATTCAATTTGAAAATTGAATAAAAAAGGCTAAAACCCACGGCAACAAAATCGTAGGGGCGAACACCGTTCGCCCGCTTGTTTTGTCGTTTCGCTCACTATATCATTTGCATTATCACCCAAAAAAACAGGAACGAACAAAGTCCGTTCCTGTCTGCATTTCAAGTATGTAAGCGATATAAGATTATATTTCGCTGTCATTATAACACTCGAACACCTTTTCAGCATGAGCCTTGTCAGTGTCGCTCTGCCTTGTGATAAGGCTAACGATAGGTACAAGAACAAGTCCGAAAAGCATTGCAAATGCGCCTGCGTTGATAGGCGAGGCAAGGTTTATGCCCCAAAGTGTTCCTGTGTGACCTGCAAGGGTGTAGTATGCCATGTGTATCACTGTTATGCCTACTCCTGCGATAAAGCTTGCCATGCAGGCCGCCTTTGTTACGCCCTTCCAGAAAAGTCCGTACATAAACGGTGCAAGGAATGCTCCTGCAAGTGCGCCCCATGAGATAGACATGAGAGTTGAAATTACTGTCTGTGGATTTTCAAGGGTGATTATTGCAAGCACAACTGAGATGATAAGAAATACGGCAATGAAAATTCTCATTGTGATAAGCTGTTTTTTCTCGTCCATTTTTTCTTTCATTATAGGCTTGATAAGGTCGATCGTCAAAGTGGAGCTTGATGTAAGCACAAGCGATGAAAGTGTTGACATTGAAGCCGAAAGCACAAGAACGATAACAAGTCCGAAAAGCAGTGAAGGAAGCTTTTCCATCATAGTCGGAACTATTCCGTCAAAACCGCCCTCCGGAAGTCCGTCAGCGCTCTTGACAAAAAGTCTGCCGAATCCGCCAAGGAAGTAACAGCCGCCTGCTACCACTACTGCAAAGAATGTGGATACTATAGTTCCTGTCTTGATAGCCTTGTCGTCTTTTATTGCATAGAATTTCTGCACCATTTGCGGAAGTCCCCATGTGCCGAGAGAGGTAAGAATAACAACGCCTGCAAGGTTTATAGGATCAGGGCCGAATAGTGACGAATATGCACCCTTGTCGCCATTTGCGTCAGAAATATCGCCAAGCAGGTCAAGAGAATTTCCAAGGCCACCGTTTTCACCAAGCACCGCCAGCACTACCGCCGCAATGCCTACAAGCATTACTATTCCCTGAATAAAATCGTTCAGTGCTGTAGCCTTGTAGCCACCCATGATAACATACACTGCAGTGAAAACTGCCATGCCGATTATACAATATTTGTAAGGAATACCAAAGCCCTTCTCAAAAAGTCTTGACAAGCCGTTGTAGACCGAAGCCGTATAAGGGATAAGGAATACGAACACGATAAGTGCCGAAACTATCTTCAAGGGCTTGCTGTTGTATCTCTTTTCAAAATACTCAGGCATGGTCTTTGCCTCAAGGTGCTTTGACATTATCCTTGTACGTCTGCCCAAAACTTTCCATGCAAGCCATGAGCCTATGACGGCGTTTCCAATTCCTACCCATGTGGAAGCCACACCGTAATTCCAGCCGAATTTTCCTGCGTAGCCTACAAAAATTACTGCCGAGAAGTATGAAGTTCCATATGCAAAGGCTGTGAACCACGCTCCAAGACCTCTTCCTCCCAGTACAAAATCATTGACGCTTGCCGATTTTCTGCGGTAATAAACACCTATGCCTATCATAAGTGCAAGGTATAATACCAATACTATCCACCTTGCTGTCAATCCAATACACTCCTTTTACATCATGTGTCGCTTTAAAGCTTTTATGCTTTTGCGTTTTTACTTGCTAAAGTACAATGATACTATTATAGTACAAAGCGGAGTATTTGTCAATACGGACAGGCATAAAAAAAGCCACCGCAAAGGGAAATTTTGCGGCAGCTTTTTTGGTGAAAATCACGAAGTTTACCTGTGTAAAACATCATCGTTCATCATGACGGTCGCTTTCGCCTGCGGTGATACAAAGGCACATTGTCACAACGCCCACAAAACCGCCTACCAGCGTTCCTGCAAAAAATTCAAGCATAAAAACACCTCCTGCGGATAGTGTGGGCATTTAGCGAAAATGTTATGCAGATAAAGTGGGCAGGGTATAGAAAACTTATTTCAGTATGCGATCTTTACAGTCAGAGCCATTACAGCGAGAAAAGCGATGTTTGCGGCTGTGAAATATGCGAAATATCTGCCTTTGATATGGGGGTGGCTGCGGCATATCTGCTTGTAGGATATAAGGCTTGCCATGGAGGCGATAAGAGTGCCAAGGCCGCCTATGTTCGTTCCTATTATAAGTGCGTTCAGCTTGTTGGTGAAGCCTGAAAGGAGTATAGCGCATGGAACGTTGCTTATTATCTGACTTGCGGCAACGGCAATAAAAAGCTCGTGACCGTTTATTATGCTGCTGAGGACACTGCGGAAAATCTCTACTCTGCCCATATTTCCGATAAAGATGAAAAATCCGCAGAAAGTAAGAAGCAGTGAGTAATCAACTGTTTTAAGCACGTTTCTGTCAGCAATGGCAGAGAAAGCAAGTGCGCAGAGGGCTGTTATCTGCCATGGGACAAGCCTTGCAACTGTAAGCAGGCAAAGGACAAAAAGCAGGACGTATCCTGAAAGCTTTGTCTTGTCTTTAGTCGAATATGTATCGAAGTTTTCAGCAGTTATATCTGTCTTGACAGACAGCTTTCCTGACTTTTTACACACTGCAAGCGTCCACAGAAAAAGCATCGCTCCTGCAACAATAGTAAAGGGAAGCATAAGTACAAGAAAATCTTTCAGCTTCATATCCGATACACCAAAAAGGTATAGATTCTGAGGATTGCCTATAGGCGTGAGCATACTGCCAAGATTTGCGGCAATGGTCTGCAGAACGACAATGGGTATGAGAAGCTTGTTACCTGCTTCACCGAGAGTTGAGAGGGCGGTGAGAGTGAGGGGAACAAAGGTCAGAAGTGAAACGTCATTTGTTATGAACATACTTGAAAAGAAGCAAAGCCCCACAAGCACTATGGAAAGCTGAAATGCGGTATTGACTTTGCTTATGATAAATTTTGCACTGCGTTCAAAAATGCCAAGACCTTTGCAGCCCTCGGTCACTGTCATAAGAGAGAACAGAAGTCCAAGTGTTCGGAAGTCGATATAACTTGCATATGCTTTGTCAGGTGTGACGAAAAATGCAGATATAACGGCTAAGAGCATTGCCACTATCAGGACGGTTTCTTTTTTAGCAAAGGCGATCGCTTTATTTATGTTTTTCATTTTATCATTTCCTGTCGTTTATTCATATGATAAAATTATATCATGAAAATGATATTATTACAAGATTTTGAGCTGCTTTAAGAAAAAAACTTGACAAGTTTAAATAACCATGTTATAATAACACTGTTATTATAACATGGTTATTTTCAGGCAGGTGCAAAATGAGAACGGAAACAGCAGGAGTTACAGAAACTCTTATAGAGAGTGCAAAAAAAGAATTTCTTGAACACGGCTTTCAAAATGCAAATCTTCGCAGGATCTCTTCTGAGAGCGGAGTAAGTACGGGGTCTATATATACACGCTTTGGGGACAAGGCTGGACTTTTTTCGGCGGTGGTAAAGCCAGCTGCAGACGGACTTATGGAGTTGTATCTTGAAAGCATAACCGCTGCAAGGGAGAGCGGCGACCCTGCGGAGGCGACAAGTCAGGGCAATGAGGGAACTGAGCTTGTGCTGAAATATATTTATGAAAACTTTGACGTTTTCAAGCTTATCTTCTGCCACTCGGCAGGAACAGAGTATGAGCGTTATTTTGACGAGCTTGCTGAGATAGAGGAAAAGTATTACAGGGAGTTTGTAAAGCAGTTTTCAAGGCGTGAAAACATGGTGAGCGACTTCTTTATACACGTTATCTGCCGAACAGGCTGGTCTTATATTTACGAGGTGGTCTCTCATGATCTTTCTTATGATGAGGCGCAGATCTTTATGAAAAGCATAAGAGAGTTCTGCTTCGCAGGCTGGGGGAAAGTTCTGGGGCAGAATTATGAGGATCTGGGCTTGTAGGGTCTTGGTGTTGTTCGGGTTTTTAGTAGAACTTTGAGCAGGGAGCGGGACTTCGCATTTCTGCAAAGCAGAAATTGCGCCGCTCCCCTACAGAAAAGATGTCAAAATCATTTGACTTTTTTAACATTTTCAGCAACCCCTTATAGGGTGTTGCTTTTTAAATGGTAATAAGTTAGTTAAATCTAACTATATAAACAAACAGGAGGTATTGTTGTGAAAAAGAAAGAGAAAAAGAAAAGTTCCTTTGCAGTTCTTATGCACTATGCAGGCGGACATAAGTATTATTCCTACGCTTCTGCTGTTCTTGCTGTAATAAGTGCATGGATAGCACTTATACCGTTTTATGATGTTTGGCGCATCATAAAAGAGATACTCAGGGTAAGACCTGATTTTTCAAAGGCGGAGAACATAAGCCGATACGGCTGGGAGGCTGTGGGCTTTGCACTTCTTGGAATGGTGTTTTATATCGCTGCGCTAATGTGTTCTCACAAGGCAGCGTTCAGGGTGCAGGCTAACATGAGAGTGAGCATGATGAAGCATATTATGAAGCTTCCGCTTGGTTATGTTGAAGCTGAGGGAACAGGAAAGATAAGAAAGATAGTTATGGATTCAAGTGCGTCAACGGAAACCTATCTTGCCCACAATTTCCCTGACAAGGCTGTTTCAATGGCGACCCCTGTGGGTCTGCTTGTTATGATGTTCATATTCGACTGGCGGCTTGGACTTATTAGCCTTATCCCTGCGTTCATCGCATTTGTGCTTATGGGCACGCTTATGATGGGTCCTAAAATGGCGGAGGATATGAAGCAGTATCAGAATGCACTTGAAAAAATGTCATCTGAGGCGGTGGAGTATGTTCGTGGAATACCTGTTGTAAAAACCTTTGGTCAGACGATATTTTCTTTCAAGCGTTTCAAGCTTGCTATTGACGAATATGAAAAGTGGACTCTTGGATACACAAAGAACATGATGCTTCCGATGATATGCTTCACCACTGCGGCAAACGGCATTTTTGCGGCGCTTATAATTGCGGCTTTCAAACTCACTTCCCATGGAGTTACGGACGAGTTTGTTCTTAATCTTTTCTTTTATGTGATAATAACTTCTATTCTTACTGTAACGCTTATGAAGATAGCATATGCAGGAGAGTCACAGATGTTGGTGGACGACGCTGTGAACAGAATGTATTCTATTCTTGAAACTGAGCCGCTTGCTGAGACAAAGAGCGGTGAAACTCCAAAGGACTCATCTATCCAGCTTGACAATGCGGTGTTTGCTTATGACAATGCAGAGAGCAACGCTGTTGACGGAATAACGATGAACATAAAGGCAGGAGAGCATATTGCGGTAGTAGGTCCTTCAGGAGGAGGAAAGACCACCCTTTGTTCGCTTATCGCACGTTTCTGGGACGTAAAGAGCGGCTCTATAAAGATAGGAGGGGCAGACGTGAGAAACATTCCGTCAGAGGAGCTTATGAAGTATGTTTCATATGTTTTCCAGGACAGCAAGCTTCTTAAAATGAGTATTCTCGACAACGTGCGAATGGGCAGACCTGACGCCACGGACGAGGAAGTTATGCAGGCGCTTCGTGACGCACAGTGCATGGATATAATCGAGAAGTTCCCTGAGGGTGTTGATACTATGATCGGCTCAAAGGGCATATACGTTTCGGGGGGCGAGTGTC